>NZ_JBJZOK010000042.1:0-50102 GCF_047200615.1 Nocardia sichangensis | reverse complement strand
CCGTCGGCCGGGGGATTCGCGCTTTCTCGGGCGACCAGGAGTTTCGACTCTTGTATATCGGTCCGTTACCCTGGGGGCCGCACGAGATCGTCGATTTGTGAGGAAGATTCATGGGAAGCGTTGTGCTCGACATCGTGGCATTGGTCGTTAATCGCGCGGCGATGTTCTGGAATTGGATGGCCACCGGATCGGCGGGCTTCCCTCCGCTGTGAACGTGCGGTCCACGATCTGCTGCGAGTAGTGAAATCCCCTGGTCAGGTGTGCTGGCCGGGGGATTTTCTATTCCGGCCGGAATCGGGAAACGTTCCGAATTGTTTGTTTTCACACTGATGGATCTCGCGCCTGGTGAAGTGCGTAGTCATCGGTGCCGGAATTCGCCGGACATCTGGACCATGCGAACTCGGACGCGGTCTCCGGAATTGGACCGCCCGGGCTTTCCGCCCGCTTCCCGCGTCGCCGTGATCGCCAGTGCCCCGGGGGATTTCGCGGCCGATCCCGCGCGCGAAGCTCCTGCCCCTCGTATCTTGAACACGTGAACTCCGCAGGGTCCGTGCGCACACGGTCGCGTATTCCTCGTTGGTTCGTTCTGTGGATGGGGCTCCTGACCGCCCTGGTCGCGCTCTGCTGCGCGGCGCTGTTCTGGCAACTCGCCGCGGAGGGCACGTTCCCGACCCTCGTCGTGCTCTGGACGGTGCTCGGTGTGCTCGGTGGGATCGCCGTTTTGTTCGGACTGCTCGGGCTGCTGCGCTACCGTGCCGTGTTCCACAGTCTCGCCTCGCCTGTGCTCATCGCGGCCCTCGTGGCGTCGGCCCTCTACGACGTCCCGGAGGACACCGGCTGGCGCCTCTCCCGCGGGATCCTCGAAGATCAAGCCGTCGACTGCGCGCACTCCGGCCACCGCAGCCGCCTCGGCGTCTACACGATCACCTTCATCACGCCCCGCGACGGCGGCTGCCTGTTCTACACCCAAACGGGTGACTCGAATTCGGAGGGCTTCGCCTTCTTCCGCGACCCGGCCACCCCGCCGCACCTCGGCCCACCCGCCACCAACGGCATCGAATACGCCGCTTTCGACGGCCAGTGGTACCGCTTCGTCGACACTCACTGAGCGCGGTCGGCAGATTCGGGGGACCGATCACCATTCGAACGGGAGCGGTCGGCGGGGCTCGATCCAGAGCGCTTCGGCGAGGGCGCACAGCGTTCCGTCGCTTCGTGACAAGGCCACGCCGACCGTGTGCTTGCGGCCGTCCGATGAGATCGGCCACCCGTAGGACAGGTAGGGGTCGCCGGCGCGGACCGGTTCGAGCTGCGTGGCGGTGAGAGCGGCGGTGACCGCTCCGGGGCGCAGATCGCGCAGCGCCATCGCGGCCCAGCCGCCGGGGCAATCCAGAGCGGACCAGACGTTCTCGGTGGGCAGCAAGCCATCGGGTCCGGCGAGCGCGGGATCCGGTGTCCAGGCGGCGATGACCATGTCGTGCGTGGACATGGCCCAAGGCGACAAGCGCAATCCACGTCCGGGCGCGCAGGCCGCACCGCAGCCGTAGCAGTGGCTCATCTTGCGCAGCGCGCCTGCGGTCGCGCTCGCCGCTCGAGCCTGTTCCCAGCTGGGCGCGGGCCGCGGCGTGACCGTGACCGTCGATGGGGACGCTTCGGCGAGTACCGCACCGTCGAGGTCGGTGAGTGACGCGCCGCCGGAGCCGTCGGCCGCCAGTACCAGCGGAGTGTCCACGGACACGCCGCGGCGGAAGTCGACGCGCACCTGCGTGGCGCCGCTCGCGGCGGCGAGCAGTCCCGCTACATACCCGCCGAACGCCACACCCGGGTATCCGCGCACGTGCGCGGGCACCTTGATCGCATCGGTCCGAATCATCTGTTGCCCAACCTCTCCCGGCCGACGATCATGACCCGGTTCAGCCGACCATACCGTCGCGGTGTCGCCGGGCCGTCGCCGGGCCACCTGTCGACGCAGGTCGAGGGGACGACGGAATATCCGACGCTCCGCACGCTGTTGCGCCGACATGTGACGAACGCTGGAATGAACGTACTGATCGTGTACGCCCACCCGAAGCCGGACTCACTCACCGGCGCTCTGAAAGACGTTGGGGTGCGCCAGTTGCGGGCGGACGGGCACGAGGTGCGGATCACCGACCTCTACGCGATGGGGTGGAAGGCCGCCGCCGATACCGACGATTTCGGCGCGGTCGAGGAGCCCAACTTCATGCTGGCCTCGGGTGCGGCCTACCGCGACGGGACGCTGAGTCCCGACATCCGCGCCGAGCAGGAGAAACTGCTGTGGGCCGACGCCGTCGTCCTGCATTTCCCACTCTGGTGGTTCGGCATGCCCGCGATCATGAAGGGCTGGGTGGACCGGGTTCTCACCTGCGATTTCGCCTATGGAGCCGGGGGTAAGGCGTTGCCCAGATATGGGGCGGGCGTCCTGGCCGGGCGGCGCGCGATGCTGGTGGTCTCGGTCGGGGGCAGGCAGCCGTCCTACTCCGATCGCGGGATCAACGGCCCCGTCGAGGATCTGCTGTTCCCGATCCACCACGGCATCCTCTACTACACCGGCATGGACGTGCTGCCTCCGTTCGTGGTGCACGACACGATCCGCCTCGACGCCGCGCGCTTCGACGACGTCGCGTACGACCTGCGGCGGCGGATGTCGGAGCTGGCCGAACTGGAGCCGATCCGGTACCGGCCGCAGGGCGGCGGCGACTACGACCGGACTCTGCGTCTCGTGGCTGGTCGCGAAGCGCGGGGAGCGACCGGCTTCGGATTGCACGTGGCGTCGTAGCCGCCCGGGTGATCAGGGCGGCAGTGGGGTCGCTCCGCGCTGGGTGAGCAGCATGCCCATCACCCCCGCCTCTTGGCCTTGCCCATGGATCATGGAACGCGCGATCTCTTTGACCGGCCCGGAGCCCAGGAGACTGTCGGCGGCCTCGGCCATCGCGATACCGCCTTGGTGGTGGCGAACCATCAGTTGAAGGAACAGTGTCTCCGCGTTCCGGCCATGTGCCGCTGCCAGATTGTCCAGTTCCGCCGTGCTCGCCATCCCGGGCATCAGGGGTGCCGTCTGCGCGGCCGTCGCCTGATGGCCATGCGCCGACGCGTCCGCGCCGTGCATCCACGCCATCGGGTGTACGGAGCTGGGCGGCGCGTCCGCCAGGCGCAGCCAGCCGAGCATGGTGCCGATCTCCAGGCGCTGTGTGCGGTCGAGTTGTTCGGCCAGCCGGGCGACCGCCGGATCGACCGAGCGATCCAGCCGCTGCACCATCAGCAGCGCTTGCTGGTGATGGGTGGTCATGTCCTGTACGAAGCCGATCTCGACATCGGTGAGCACCGGTGCGGCGGAACGACTTTCCGGAAACACCAGCGGCCGCAGAGCGGCGCCGAGCACGAGCAGCGCGAAGGCCGCCGAGACCAGGGCGGCGGTCGACATCCAGCGCCGCATCGCTACGACCCGACGATCGACCGCTGGTCCGCCGGTGGCGAGTACACGTCGTCGTCCAGTCGCAGCACCATGAACCCGTTGTCCGAGCACGCGACGTACAGCTGTGATCCGCGCCATTCCGGTGGTGAGAAGCACCAGTCGGTGGACACATCGCCGAAGGCGAGGCGGCCGGTGCGCGGGGTGGTGGCGTCCAGGGGGTTGAACTGTCCCTCCAGTACGGCGCGCACCGCCGGAGGGGTGCTCATGAGCGGAACGCCGATGAGCGAGGCGAGCGCGTGCGGCGAGTTCCACAGGCTCATGTTCTGCCCGGTGCGGGCGGGCGGGTTGTAGTAGGCGATCTCGCGGATGGCGTAGGGGTCGCGGATGTCGAACACCCGGATGCCGGAGGAGATCCATCCGCAGGCCAAGGCGGTCGGGTTGTCCTGCCGGTCGGCGGCGCAGTAGTGCGATTCGTAGGCGAAGGCGGAACCACCCATCGACGAACCGATATTGCTGTCGATGTGCTGCGGCAGGTTGATCTCGAGCTTGATCTTGTTGGCCACCCTGGGCGCCGTCTCGTCGGAGATATCGATGAGTTTGACGCCGCCGGAACCGCCTTCGTCGACGGTGTAGAGGTAGGGCTTGCCGTCGTAGAAGACCGGGATGCTGTGCTGGGTCGCCCAGCCGTCCGTCCAGAACACCCGGCCCAGATGGTGCACCTGCGGGTTCGGGTCGCGGCGCTGCACCGCGCTGATGTCGAGGACGGTGAATCCGCCGAGCGCGGAGATGTACATCCGATCGCCGTCCGGGCTGATGCCGAATCCGTGCGCTTCGATGCCCGTCAAGCCCTGCCACACCACGTGCGGGTCGGCGGGGTCGCTCAGGTCCACCGCGCTGACGAAGCCGGGCGCGACTCCGGAGGCCCAATAGGTGTTGCCGTCGGGGGAGAAGCCGCCCTCGTGCGTGGTGATCGGCAGCGGCATCGCCAGATTCGTCCCCGGACCGGGATTGAGCAGCCGCGGATGCGCGCAATCGGAGATGTCGTAGACCGACAGGTAGCCCACACCCTCGCCGACCGGCACGCCGGTGCCGACCAGCAACTTGCGCTCGGTGTTGACCTTGAGGCTCTCCCAGGTGCCCGCGAGCATCGCGGGCTCGGTCAAAGTCGCCGTCGGACGCGGATTCGCCGGATCGGACACGTCGAGCACCTGGACGCCACGGCCCTCGCTGATCAGGTCGCCGGGAAAGAACGAGCCCAGATAGGCGCAATGCTCGAAGCTGGTGGAGGTGATGCCCGCGCCGCGTCCCGCGTAGCCGCCGACGTAGGAGATGTTGCACCGGTAGCCCTGCGTGCTGCGCCCGCTGTCGCGGTCGGCGGCGGTGACATCGCCTTGCAGTCCGCTCTCGGGGGCGGCGCCGGGGCCGCAGTCGGCGCGGGGAACCGAAGTGCGCCCGACGTCGAGGAACTCCTCGACCGCGTTACGAACGTCCGATGGCGGATCGGCCGAAGCGCTCATGGGCAGCAGCACGGCCGTAACCATGCCGATGGTGAGCAGAGCCAGCGGTTTGACACGGCACAGTCTGGCCAACGGGCGCATCGTCGCGACCCCCCAACTTCGTCGTCGAGATTGGCTACCCAGGGTGACTGGGACAGTCACCGCTGAACTGACTGAATGGTAATGATTTCCGTCGGCCCGAGGGTGAGTTTCGTCGAATCGCAGACGATTCGCGAAGTTTTCCGGTCCGCGTGGTCAGCGCGACTGGGTCGGTCCGGTGCCGAGCGTGGCCGAATTCGGGTGCTCCGACAGGAGTTCGTCGCAGGCACCCAGGAAGACGCGTCGTAGTCCGGCTGCGCGTTCCGCCAACTCGGCCTGGGCGCGGACGTACTCCGCCCGCCCCGAGGGTGTCTCGATGCGAACCGGCTGGTAGCCGAGGCCGGACAGGTCGTACGGGCTGGCGCGCATGTCCAGTTCCCTTGCAGCGCAAGCCAACTCGAAACAATCCAGGAGCAGCTCCGACGAGATCAACGGGACCAGCTTGAAGCCCCACTTGTACAGATCCATATTCGCGTGCAGACAGCCCGGCTGTTCGCGACGCAGCTGGTCAGCTCGGGTGAGCGGCTCGGCATTGCGGCCGACGGCGTCCGGGGTGAAGAAGCGGTAGGCGTCGAAATGCGTACAGCGCAGCGACATCGAGTCGAGCACGCTGTCGGTGCCCGCGCGTCCCAGCCGCAGCGGCACCCTCTGGTGGCGGATGTCGTCGGTGCGATACACCATCGCCCATTCGTGCAGCCCGAAGCAGGACAGATGAGCGGGCCGGGACGCGGTGGCACGCAGCAACTCCGCGACGAACGCGACGGTATCGCGGCGTTTGTCCAGGTATGCGGGATCGGCGGTGCAGAAGTCCGCAGCGCCGGAATCGGTGACCACGTGGTGATACCCGCGCGCATCGCGGTATTCGGCGGCATCGGCCATCCCGACGCCGTATCCCGGATGCCAGCGCCGCAACTGGGCGGGTTTGTGCCCGTAGTAGGTGAACAAGAAGTCGATCACCGGGTGCGACGAACCTTGCGCCCGCCGCTCGAGATAGGGCCCGACCAGGTCGTCCAGCCGGGCCCGGTGCGCGGCGGCGGACTCCCGCCATCGCGCACCGGACAACACCCGCATGGTCATCGCACCCCGCGCGGGCACGCTGCCCGAATCGTCATTCGCCCACCCGATGCGTTCCGTCTCGGACGGTGCCGACGAATTCCTCCACCAAGTCCTCCAAGGCGACGATGCCGGTGGTGTTGCCCCGGTCGTCGACCACGCGGCCGAGATGGCTGTTGGTGCGCCGCAGCCGCGCCAGCGCCTCGTAGAGCGTGGCGCCCATGCCCACCGTAGGCAGCGGGCGGATATCGGTGCGCGGGATCGGCGTCCCCGGACCGGCGCTCTCGTCGGCGACCTTGTCGAGCACGTCCTTGACGTGCAGGTAGCCGACCAGCGAGCCGTCGTTCGCCCGCACCGGGAACCGGGAGAAACCCGTCTCGGCGACTGCGGATTCGATGTCGCCGAGTGTGGTCCCGTTGCCGCGCAGCGGAATCGATCGGGTCGCGTCCAGCGGCACCATCACGTCGGCGACCACCCGGTCGCTGGTGCCGAGCGCCTGCGTGAGGCGGCGATGCTCCTCCTCGTCGAGCAGCCCCTCCGAGCGGGACTCGCCGATCATCTCGGCCAGTTCCACCGTCGACACGGTGGCCTCCAGCTCGTCCTTCGGCTCGACCCGCAGCAGGCGCAGCGACAGGTTGGCGGCCAGGTTGTACAGCGCGATGAGCGGGCGGGCCAGCCGCAGCCACATCAGGTGCACCGGCACCAGCAGCAGCGCGCTGCGCTCCGGCCCGGCCAGCGCGATGTTCTTCGGGATCATCTCGCCGAACAGGATGTGCAGGATCACCACGATGGTCAGCGCCAGCGCGAACGCCACCGGGTGCAGCAGTTGCTGCGGCAAGCCGAGTAGGTCGAACGGGCCTTCCAGCAGGTGCGCTACGGCGGGCTCGCCGACGCGGCCGAGCAGGATCGAGCAGATGGTGATGCCCAGCTGCGCGGCGGCGAGCATCATCGAAAGGTTCTCGCCCGCTCGGATGACGGTGTTCGCGTTGCGCTTGCCCTGCGCGGCCAGCGCTTCCAGCCGGTCGCGGCGGGCGGAGATGAGCGCGAACTCGGCGGCGACGAAGAACGCGTTGCCTGCCAGCAGCACGACGGTGAGCAGGACGCCGAAGAGGTCACCCATGGCTGTGCTCCTTGGTCGCGAGGGCGTCGGCGTCCACCGGGATCAACCGGACCCGATCGATGCGCCGTCCGTCCATGCGCTCCACCCGGGCGATCCAACCGCCGGAGCCGTGGTTCTCCGGCGCCGTCCACTGCTGCGAGCGAGGGTTGGGCAGCACGACTTCGTCGCCGGGCACCGGGATGCGGCCGAGCCGGGTCAGCACGAGGCCGCCCAGCGTCTCGTATTCGCCCTCCGGCGCGTCGTACCCGGTCGCCCGGGAGACCTCGTCGATACGCAGCAGGCCCGAGCAGTCCCAGCCGTCGGAGACGCGCCGTACGTCGCGCTCCTCCTCGTCGTGCTCGTCGCGGACGTCGCCGAGGATCTCCTCGATGATGTCCTCCATGGTGACCAGGCCCGCGGTCCCGCCGTACTCGTCCACGACGAGGGCGACCTGCATGCCGTCGGCGCGGACCCGTTCGAGCACCTCGTCGCCGTCCAAGCTGGCGGGCACGATCGGCACCGGCTGGGCGAGCCGGTACAGGGGGGTCGTCCGGCGCGCGTGCACTGGGCGGGTGAAGGCCTGTTTGACGTGCACGAAGCCGAGGGTGTTGTCGAGATCGCCGTCGATCACCGGGAAGCGGGAGAAACCGGTGCGGCCCGCCGCGTCGATCAGATCGGCGATGGTGTCGTCCTTGTCGAGCGACTCGATCTTCACCCGCGGAGTCATCAGCTCCTCGGCGCTGCGCTCGCCGAACTGCAGCGAGCGGTCCATCACCTGGGCGGTGGGCTGGTCGAGCGCGCCGCGCAGCGCGGACGTGCGCACCAGGGAGCCGAGTTCCTGCGGCGAACGGGCCGAGCGCAACTCCTCGGCGGGCTCGACGCCGAGCCTGCGAACCACCCAGTTGGCGGTGCCGTTGAGGAAATGGATCATCCACTTGAACACCACCGAGAAGCCGATCATCGGTCCGGCCGTGACGCGGGCGGTGGCCAGCGGCTTGGCGATGGCGATGTTCTTGGGCACCAGCTCGCCGTAGATCATCGACAGCGAGGTGGCCAGGATCAGCGCGAGCGTGAGCGCGACGCCACCCGCGGCGGCTTCGCTCAGCCCGATGCCGGCGAACACCGGATGCAGCAGCCGGGCCAGTACCGGCTCGGCGATGTAACCGGTGATCAACGTGGTGATGGTGATGCCGAGCTGGGCGCCGGACAGCTGGAACGACAGCGTGCGATGCGCCTTGCGGACCATGCGGGCGCGGACGTCACCGGTGCGGGCGTGCGCCTCGACGGTGCTGCGCTCCAGGGCGGTGAGGGAGAATTCCGCGGCCACGAACAGGGCCGTGCCGACGGTGAGTGCGATAAATCCGATCAGGCTGAGCGCGGTGAGCGCGACGGACATGGTCAGCACCACCCGAACGGTGCTGCGTGACGGCCTGTGCGGAATGGGACTACTGCGGGGAGGAGGACGCCGGGTTGGTCACCCGGCTCGGTAGAGGAGCCCTCCTGTGCGGCGCCCTCGGACGCGGGTGACAACTGGATCCTTTCGCAAACGAGTCGTGGTGCCGGTGTCCGGCAACCACCATGCTACCGGCCCACGTGCCGAGTGGCGTGGGCCGGTGCCGGTGCGATTCGTGTGTCGGCGCTCACCAACCGCTGGGCAGCGGGCGGCCTTCGGCGAATCCGGCCGCGGATTGCACGCCGAGCACTGCCTTGTCGTGGAACTCGGCGAGCGTCCGTGCTCCCGCGTAGGTGCACGCGCTGCGCACTCCGGAGCAGATGTGGTCGATGAGGTCCTCGACGCCGGGACGCTCGGGGTCCAGCCGCATCCGCGAGCTGGAGATGCCCTCTTCGAACAGTCCCTTGCGCGCTCGGTCGAATTCGCTGTCGGAGGCGGTGCGGGCGGCGACGGCCCGCTTGGAGGCCATGCCGAAGCTCTCCTTGTACGCGTTGCCGTCGCGATCGACCCGCAGGTCGCCGGGGGACTCGTAGGTACCGGCGAACCAGGAGCCGATCATCACGTTGGACGCGCCCGCGGCCAGCGCGAGCGCCACGTCGCGGGGATGGCGCACGCCGCCGTCGGCCCAGATGTGCACGCCGAGTTCCGCGGCGGCGGTGGCGCATTCGGCCACCGCGGAGAACTGCGGGCGGCCGACGCCGGTCATCATCCGGGTGGTGCACATGGCGCCGGGGCCGACACCGACCTTGACGATGTCGGCGCCCGCCGCCGCGAGATCCCTGGTGCCCTCGGCGGAGACGACGTTGCCCGCGACCAGCGGGACTCCGAGCCCGAGATCGCGCACGGCGGTGAGCGTTTCGAGCATCTTGGCCTGGTGTCCGTGCGCGGTGTCGATGACCAGCAGGTCGGCGCCCGAATCCACGAGGGACTTGGCCTTGGCGGCCACGTCGCCGTTGATGCCGACCGCGGCCGCGACGCGCAGCTTGCCCGCGGCGTCGACGGCGGGCTGGTAGATGCCCGCGCGCAGGGCGCCGGTGCGGGTGAGCACGCCGGCCAAGGTGCCGTCCTCGGCGGTGAGCACGGCGAAGTCGGCGTGCTCGGCGTGCAGCAGGTCGAACAGGTCACGCGGGGTGGTGGTCGCGGGGGCCCGCACGAAATCGGTGACCGCGACCTCGCGGAGCCGGGCGAAGCGGTCGACGTCGGCGCAGGCGGCCTCGGTCACCACGCCGACCGGGCGTCCTTCGTCCACCACCACGACCGCGCCGTGCGCGCGCTTGTGCATCAGGGCGACCGCCTCGGAGACCGAACGGTCGGGGGCGAGGGTGACCGGAGTGTCGGCGGTGAGCGAGCGGCTCTTGACGAAGGCGATGGTGTCGGCGGCCGCGGTGATCGGCAGGTCCTGGGGGAGGACGACGATGCCGCCGCGGCGGGCCACCGTCTCGGCCATTCTGCGCCCGGCCACGGCGGTCATGTTCGCCACGACGATGGGGATGGTGGTGCCCGACCCGTCGGTCGTCGACAGATCGACGTCGAAGCGCGACGCGACGTCCGTCCGATTCGGGACGAGGAAGATGTCGTCGTAGGTCAGGTCGTACGGCGGCTGATGACCGGGAAGAAAGCGCACTCGACCGATGATATCCGCGCGCCGACCGGTGTGCGCCGTTCTGCCCGGGGCTCGACAGTGCGGATATGCGGTGCGTCGTCTGTCCCGTCGGCCTTTCTTCGCCTGCGGGCTCAGGCGGCGGCTTGCGAGCGGGAGAGCATGATCGTCGCGGCGGCCATGACGAGCACCGCGCCTCCGGTGATGACCAGTCCCGCGGTGTCCGTCCGCAACCGCTCGTCCAGCACGGCGATGCCGATGAACGCGGCGGCCAGTGGCTCGACGACCGTGACGGCGGGCAAGGAGGCGGTCAGCGGTCCCGCGTGATAGGCGCGCTGCTGCAGGTAGACGCCGGTGACACCGGCCCCGATGAGTGCCCAGGTCTGCCAGCCGCTGAGCACATCCCCGAGACCGTGCTCGAACAGGTCGGTGACGTAGTCGGTGAGCGCGGCGGCGAGTCCGTAGAGGGCGCCGCTCGCGGCGCCGATCAGCAGCGCGCGCCACGCCGGGTCGCGCGCGGCGATGCCACCGGCGGTGGCGGCGGCGATCAGGCCGAGCAGGATGCCCAGGGGCACGAGCCAATCTCGCAGCGGCGCATCGGTGTTGCCCTCGGTCGGATTGCCGACGAGCAGGAAGCAGGCCAGCGCGGCGGTCAGCGCGAGGGCGGTCGCCCAGGTGCGCGGCGCCACGCGGCGGTCGTTGAGCCGGGCGGACATCGGTAGCGCGAACACCAGCGCGCTCACCAGGATCGGCTGCACCAGCAGCACCGCACCCAAGGTGAGCGCGACGACCTGCATGGCGTATCCGCCCGCGTCGCCGACGACGCCCGCCCACCAGCGCGGGGTACGCATCAGCGAGCGGATCAGCGACGCGCCCTCCGGCACCGCGGCCGCCGCGTGCTGTTGCGCCACCGCGGCGACCGCGAACAGCAGCGCCGCGAGCAAGGCGCAGAGGACGGCGGCTGCCGCGTGAGTCGACACGCTCTAGTTTGCTCCGCGATTGCCCCGCTGCGGTGACTGCTGCGCGCGTACGGCGCGTCGCCGTGTCCGGCCCGGCGTGTCGCCGGAGGCGTGCCCTGCGGCGCGTCCGGAGAATCCGCCCGCCGTAGCGGAACGGCGGGGGGACCCACCCTCGACCGAACCCGCACTGTGCCCGGCGGAGCTGCCGGTGGCGGGCTTCCCGGCGACTTTCGCCTGGCCGCGACGACGCCCCGGCGCGGTGACCGATTCGCCACCACGGCTCGGCATCGAGCCCGATCGGGACTGCTTCGCCGCACCGGCGCCGCGGCCACCGGCCTGAGCTGTCTCCGCACGCCGGTTCGCTTGACGTCGTGCGGGTTTCGTCGCCGGGGTGGTCGCGGGCGCGGCGGAAGCCGGAACCACCGGAGTTCCGGACGGGCGGCGGGCGCCGGTGATCTCGACCAGGGTGCGGTCGCCGGGACGGACCGCGACTCCGTCCACTTCGACACCCGCCTTACGGGCCATCGACTCGACGTCGCGGCGCTCTTCGTCCATCACCAGCGTGACGACCACGCCGTCCTCACCCGCGCGGGCGGTGCGCCCGGCCCGGTGCAGATAGGCCTTCGGCTCCGGCGGCGGATCGACATGCACGACGAGGGAGATCCCGTCGACGTGGATGCCGCGCGCGGCGACGTCGGTCGTGACCAGCACCGGCACCGAGCCGTCGGCGAACGCGGCGAGGGTGCGGGTGCGATTGTTCTGCGCCTTGCCGCCGTGCAGCGCGCCCGCGGCGATGCCCGCCCCGCGCAGCTGTTTGGCGAGCCGGTCGGCGCCGTGCTTGGTACGGACGAACATGATGGTCAGCCCGTCGCGGGCGGCGATCTCGGTGGCGACCGCCCGCTTGGTCACCTTGTCGCCGACGTAGAGCAGGTGATGCGACATCGTGGTGACCGAGGCCGACGGCGGTGCGGTGGAATGCGTGACGGGGGAGCGCAGGTAACGCTTGACCAGCTTGTCGACCTCGCCGTCCAGCGTGGCCGAGAACAGCAGGCGCTGACCGTCGCGCGGCGTGCGGTCGAGCAGCTTGGTCACCTGCGGCAGGAATCCCATGTCGGCCATGTGGTCGGCCTCGTCGAGCGCGGTGATCGTCACGTCGGACAGATCGGCGGATCCCTGGGTGAGGAGGTCGGCGAGCCGTCCGGGCGTGGCGATGAGCAGGTCGACGCCGCGGGCGAGCCGGTCGGCTTGGCGTTTGATCGGGGCGCCGCCGACCACCGAGGCCACGCGCAGGCCGAGCGAAAGCGCCGGTTCGTCCAGTGCCCGCTCGATCTGTGCGGCCAGCTCGCGGGTCGGCACCAGGACCAGTCCGCGCGGGCGGCCCGGCTTGGCCGCGGCGCCGGCCAGCCGGGTGAGCATCGGGAGGCCGAAGGCCAAGGTCTTTCCGGAACCGGTCGGCCCGCGGCCGAGCACGTCCTTGCCTGCCAGGACGTCGGGCGTCGTGGCGGCCTGGATCGGAAACGGCGTCTCGATGCCGTCGCGTCGCAGTGCCTGGACGAGCACGGCGGGCAGGCCCAGACCCGCGAAGGTCGCGGGGGGCGCCGCGGCGACGGTGGTCGAGGGGGTCACGAGGAGGATGTGCCTTTCGTCGCACGGCGCGTTCCACGCGGATCGCGCTGTTCGGTGGGATGGAGAACGGTGCGCGATGCGGTTTCACCGCGCGGTGGCGCGGGCGATGACGCGCGCCGGGTAAAGCGAGAGGATGCGGCCGACCGGAGGCGGGCCGAAGGTCCAGGATACGTGCCGGGCAGTCAGCCGTGGAACAGCCGACTCAGTTCCACGAGCCAGGGTACGGCCACGGCCTGCGTCGGCACCACCAGGATGGCGGCCGAGCCGAGGTAGGCGGCCGTGGCGATGCGCAGGTCCCCGATCCGGCCGCTCAGCCGCTGGATGCGGATGAGCGTGGTGGGGCCCCCCGCGGCGAGCGCGCCCTGCGGCGCGGTGGACTTCGCGCAGGCGACGAGGGCGCGGGCCAGCGGCTTCGGTCCGGTGACCTTGACCGCCGAGTCGTCCGCGAGTAACTCGATGAGCAGTTTCACCGAGCCGAGCGCCGCCTTGCTGCGCACCACCCGGGGGAACGCCTCGTGCACGGCCGTGAACGCCTCCAGCACGAGATCGTGCCTGGCCCGCAGGTGCGAACGTTCGTGGCTGACGATGGCGGTGACCTCGGCGTCGGCGAGATTGGTCAGAGTGCCTTCGCTGAGCACGACGCGCTGGCGCAGGCCGGGCAGGCAGTAGGCGATGGGCTCGGTGGCGGCCAGCACCCGGATGTCGGCCGCGCGCCGGTGCGGACCGCTCTGGTCCAGCAGGTCGACGAGCATGCGGTGGCGCGACCGCCGCCTGCGGGTGTGCACGCCGACCCGGATGATCGCGTAGATCAACCGGGCGCCGATCAGCAGCGTGAGCGCGAAGACGAACACGTACGCCAGCCACAGCGGCAGGCCGAGCGCGTCGATCTCCCTGGTCGGCGCGGTGGTCGGGCGGCCGTCGGGACCGGGCACGAGCAGCTCGGCGGCGATGGCCAACCCGGAGCCGAACGCGCTGAGCACGGCTGCGAGCGCGATGGCCTGCCAGAGCACCAGCGCTGCTCGGGGCGTCCGGTAGGTCCAGGTCGCCCGGCTGAGCAAGGCCGGGGCAGGCCCCGCGAGAAGCAATGCCAGTCCGGCGAATACCGGCGCGGTTGCGTTCATCGACTCAGCTCACTGCGTTGTGGGGCCAGGGCGCCCGAGGAGTCTACTGCGGCGGGGGCGCCGAGTCCTCGGTTGCTTCGAGCTTAGCGAGTGCTTCGCGCAGAGCGGCAGCCTCGTCCTTGCCGACCTGCTCCACGAAGTGCACCAGGGCCGCGGCGCGGCTGCCCGCCGCGTCGGCCTGTTGCAGGGCGTCGACCATCAGGCTGGCCACGAGTTCGTCGCGGGTGTGCACCGGCGCGTAGCGGTGCGCGCGGTCGTCGCGCCGCTGGACCACGAGGTTCTTCTTCGCGAGGCGTTGCAGCACGGTCATCACCGTGGTGTACGCGAGCTCACGGCGTGCGGCGAGCGCCTCGTGCACCTGCCGGACCGTTTGTGGTTCGTCGGCCGACCACAACTGGTCCATGACCGCTTTCTCGAGTTCACCAAGACCTGCCATTCCCTAATTTTAGGTACTCAACGACGAGGATGCGTACTACAGGGTGTCGTAACTATGGAATAGCTGGTGTGTCATTTCTCATACGGCGCGGTCTCGGGCGTTGTGGCAGCCGGTCCGCCCACCTTTCCGCGCACGTGCCTGGCGCCGATCGGCACGATCATCGGGCGGCCCGACACCGGGTCCTCGAGAACCTTCGCGTCCAGGTCGAACACTTCGCGCAGCAGCTCGACCGACACCACCTCGCCGGGGGCGCCCGCGGCGACCACGCGTCCGTCGCGCATGACGACCAGCTGGTCGCTGTAGCGGATCGCGAGATTGAGATCGTGCAGCACCATCACGACGGTGCGGCCGAGATCGGCGTGCAACCGGTCCACCAGGTCGAGCACCTCGATGGAGTGCGCCAGGTCCAGATAGGTGGTCGGCTCGTCGAGCAGCAGGATGTCGGTGCCCTGGGCCAGCGCCATCGAGATCCAGGCGCGCTGGCGCTGGCCGCCGGACAGCTCATCGAGCGGGCGGCCGGCGAGGTCGGCGATCCCGGTTTGGTCCAGCGCGGTCGTCACCTCGGATTCGTCGGTGCCCGACCACTGCCGGAACCAGGACTGGTGCGGGTGGCGGCCGCGGGCGACCAGATCGGCGACGGTGAGCCCTTCCGGGGCGACCGGCGATTGCGGCAGCATGCCGACGATGCGGGCGACGTCCTTGGTCTTCATCGTCGAAATAGCCTTGCCGTCCAACAACACTCGGCCTTCTCGGGGGCGCAGCAGGCGGCCGAGCGAACGCAGCAGGGTGGACTTCCCGCAACCGTTGGGCCCGATGACGGTCGTGACGACGCCGGGAGCGACGGTCAAGCTCAGCCCGTCGACGATCACCCGGTCGCCGTAGCCGAGTGTGACCGCCTCGGCGCCGAGCCGGTGCGCAGGAGCGCTCGCTCGCTCCGTGGCGTCAGGGGTGGTGATGTCCGCGATCGTCATGACAGCGTGGCCTTCCGGTTCATACGCACGAGCAGGTACAGCAGGAACGGCCCGCCGAATGCCGCGGTCACGACGCCGAGAGGTAGGTCGACCGGAAACGCCGTGCGGGACACGACATCCGCGCCGACCACCAGGATGGCGCCGGTCACCGCGGCGCCGACCAGCGGCTCGCCCGGTGTGCGCAGCAGGCGTCGTGCGATCTGCGGCGCGGCGAGGGCGACGAAACCGACCGGCCCGACGGCGGCGGTGGCCACCGAGGCGGCCACGACCGCCGCTCCGATCAGGACGGCCTGCTGGGTCTGGATGCGCACCCCGAGCGCACGCGTGGTGTCGGAGCCGAGGCGCAGCGCGGCGAGCGTGCGGGCGGAGGCGAGCGCGACGAGCGCGGCGATTCCCGCGGCGATCGCCGCGGGACCCAGGCGCGCGTTGTCGGCCGCGTTGAGCGATCCGTTCAGCCACAACTGCACGCGCTGGGCATCCGCCAGGCTGGCGCGGGTGAGCAGCCAGCTGATCCCGGCGGTCAGCAGGGCGTTCACGCCCACGCCGATCAGCACCAGCCGCAGCCCGGTGGCGCCGTACGCGCCGGTGGCGGTGCGTCCCCAGGCGAGCAGGTAGATGGCGACGGCGGTGAGCAGCCCGCCTGCCAGGGCCGCCACCGGCGCGCCGACCGAAGCGGCCAGGCCGGTGCTCGCGCCTCCGGTGCCGACCAGCACCGCGACCGCCCCCAGGCTCGCGCCCGAAGTGATGCCGAGCATGTCCGGCGCGGCCAGCGGGTTGTGCAGGATGGACTGGGTGACAGCGCCCGCGAGCCCGAGCGCGAGGCCGACCACGAGCGCGGTGAGCGCGCGCGGCAGCCGGGACTCCAGCACGATGAACCGCTGAGCCCTGGTGCCGCCGCCGGTCAGGACATCCAGCGCGCGCCCGAGCGGTAGATGGGACTCGCCCACCGCGACGTCCAGGCACAACAGTGCGAGCGCCAGCGCGATCAGGACCGCGACGATCAGGATCATCCGCGGTCGCAGCACCGTCGACACCGGCCCGACGCGCAGCGCGGGGCGGGCACTCGAGGCTCGCAGCGAGACCGTCACAGGTTCACCAGCTTTCGCCTGCGCACGAACGCGAGGAAGAACGGCACGCCGAGCAGGGCCACCACTACGCCGACCTCCAGTTCGCCGGGGCGAGCCACCACCCGGCCCGCCACATCGGCGATCAGCAGTAGCAACGCGCCGAGCAGCCCGGAATAGGGAATCAGCCAGCGATGGTCGGGCCCGGTGATCGTCCGCGCCAGATGCGGCACGACCAGGCCGAGGAAGGCGATCGGCCCTACCGCCGCCGTCGCCGCGCCCGCCAGCAGCACGACGGCCGCCAGGCCGAGCGCGCGGCTGCGGCCGACATGCACGCCGAGCCCACGCGCGACGTCGTCGCCGAGGCCGATCAGATTCAGTCCGGGCGCCGCCAGCACCGCCAGCAACATGCCCACGGCCAGGAACGGCAGTACCTGCCAGAACACCGCGGCGTCGCGGCCGGCGACGGCGCCGATCACCCAGAACCGGTAGGTGTCCAGCGCGGCGGCGTCGAACAGCACGACGGCGTTGGTCATGGCCTGCAGGAACGCGGTGACCGCCGCACCCGCGAGCACGAGGGTCAGCGGGCTCGCCTTGCCGCCGCCCACGGACGAGGTCGCAAACACCGCCACCCCCGCGATCAGCGCTCCGGCCAGCGCGAACCAGATGTATTGTTCCGGCGCGGCGAAGGCGAACAGGTACACGCTCAACGCGGCCAGGAACGCCGCACCCGCGTTCAGTCCGAGCAACCCGGCGTCGGCGAGCGGATTGCGGGTGTAGCCCTGGACGAGCGCGCCCGCGATTCCCAAGGCCGCCCCGCAGACCAGTGCCAACGCGGTGCGCGGCAGCCGCAGCCCTCGCACGATCTCTTCCTCGGTGGAACCGGCTGCGCAGGTGAAGGGTCCGCCGGGGCAGGTGAGCGCATGATGCACGGCGTCGTAGACGGTCCCGGGCGCGAGCGAGCGGGCGCCCACCGCCACGCCGGCCAGCACGGCGAGCAGTAGCAGGACGGTCGAGACGAGAAGTCCGGAAAGACGTCGCCGCCTCACGGTGGCAAGAGAAGTCACGGCGACGAGCTGCTCCTGAAATCAGCGATACGGTTGCTAGGTCTGGTAAGCCTAACCTATCTTCGCGGACAGACGGGCATGGCCGAATGTCCGCCGCGCCGCGCGACGGAGCCGATCCCCGAGGAGGTTCGATGACCGAGCTCATCACCACGCCACATCGCTCGACGACGGAGTTCGGACGCGCCTGTGCCCGGCTGCGCGCGCTGCAACCGGAGCACCCGCGGGTCTATGCCGTCGCCGCGATCGCCGAGCAGGGCAAACGACGGTGGTGGCAGCTGGCGGACGGAGTGCGCGAGGGGCGCGTCGAACTCATGTACCGGCGGCATGCCGCGGAGATGATCAGTGCCGGCATCGCGGCGGAAGTGGTTGCCACGGCGCTGATCCACGCGATAGCCGGTCGGGTGGTCGCGCTGCTCGTGGCGGAAGGGCGGGCCTGGGATCCGGGCTTGGAGAACCTCTGGATCCATACCGACAACGACGGCGGAATCGACTGGGC
This sequence comes from Nocardia sichangensis, assembly GCF_047200615.1. NCBI lineage: Bacteria > Bacillati > Actinomycetota > Actinomycetes > Mycobacteriales > Nocardiaceae > Nocardia > Nocardia sichangensis. Next base: position 32,132 of record NZ_JBJZOK010000042.1, on the reverse strand, counting down.
GGGCTTGTCGGACACCACGATTCGCGTGATCGACGGTGATCCGCTTGCGGGCGGTCCCGGTGTGGTCGCCTTGCCGTGCCCGGAGGCGATGTACGTCTGGCTCGCGCATCGCTGCGAGCCCGCGCTGACCGTCGTCCAGCGGAACCTGACTCGCTGCTCCGGTTTGAGCGCCGGGCGGTTCTGGTCCCTCGTCGGTGAATCCGTCGCGGGCGCTTCGGCTTACGTGCCCGATCTGGCGCGGACCGATTCCGTCACCGGCGCGCGTCGTGGCCAGGCGCTCTTGGCGGCGATGGCCGAGCGCGGGCTGCCCGTGCGGCGGTCGGGTTCTTGCTTAGTTAGGTAAGCCTGACCTATACTCATCTCCGGCGTACGGATCGCGTGAGAGTCCCGAGGGCTGCGGTGACCCCCGATCCCGTGCCGCGGCGGGCTCCACTTCCGGTGGGGCCCGCCGCTCTGTGTCGATCTCTTCGGCGGGGCACCGCCCTGGCCTGCGATGAGGCCGCGGCGTTGCGCGCCGGGTGCTGTGCGACAGTGAATACATGACACAGCAGGAGACTCGCCAGGTCGGCTCGCTGGCGGACGTCACGCCCGAGCAGATGAACGCTTACAGCGAAGGCACCTTCGCCGACCTGATCGGCCTGCGCTACACCGAGCTGAGCCCCGATCGCGTGCGCGGCGAGTGGGTCGTGAAACCGCACCTCTACCAGCCCGCAGGCATCCAGAACGGCGGCGTGTACTGCACCGTCGTCGAGACGCTCGCCAGCATCGCCGGCGGCGTCTGGTTCGGCGACCAGGGCACGGTCGTCGGCGTGAACAACAACACCGATTTCCTGCGGGCGGTGCGCGAGGGCACCCTGACAGGCGAGGCGACGCCGCTGCATCGGGGCAGGCTGCAGCAGCTGTGGCAGGTCGTCATCACCGATGAGCAGGGCCGCACCGTGGCGCGCGGTCAGGTGCGACTGCAGAATCTGCCGCATCGGTCCTGACCGCTCGACCGGCGACGGCGGAACGGGCGTGCCAGAATGTGCGTCACCCGTCACTGTGAACCGGTGAGGAGCCCGGATGCGACTGTCACCGCATGAGCAGGAGCGCCTGCTGCTCAGCTACGCCGCCGAGCTGGCCCGGCGCAGGCAGGCGCGCGGACTCAAGCTGAACCATCCCGAGGCGGTCGCGCTGATCACCGACCACGTGCTGGAAGGCGCGCGGGACGGGCGCACCGTCGCGGACCTGATGTCCTCGGGACGGACCGTCCTCACCCGCGACGACGTGATGGAAGGCGTGCCGGAGATGATCCCCGACGTCCAGGTCGAGGCGACCTTCCCGGACGGCACCAAGCTCGTCACCGTGCACCACCCGATCGGATAGGCGGGCGGTATGCGGTTTGCGAGCGCCCCCGAGCCGGACCGAGGCCCGGCGTGATCCCCGGCGAATACCTTTGCGCCGAGGGCGTCATCGAACTGAACGTGGGCGCGCGGCGCCTCGAACTCGACGTGGTCAACACCGGAGACCGGCCGGTGCAGGTCGGCAGCCATGTGCATTTCCCGCAGGCGAACACGGCGCTGGAGTTCGACCGCGCGGCCGCGCACGGCCACCGCCTCGACATCCCGGCCGGGACCGCGGTGCGCTTCGAACCCGGTCTCGGGCAACGGGTAGGGCTGGTGCCGCTGGGCGGCGCCCGCGAGGTGCACGGGATCAGCCCGACCCCACCGGGCCGTCTCGATGGCTAGTGCGTATGCGGACCCGGAACGGGGCGGCGCGGAGTACGCGGGCTCAGGAGGTAGGACGCGATGAGTGAGCTGAGCCGGGCGCGGTACGCCGAACTGTTCGGACCGACGACGGGCGACCGGATTCGTCTGGCGGACACCGATCTGCTGATCGAGATCACCGAGGACCGCAGCGGGGGACCGGGGCGCGCGGGCGACGAAGCCGTGTTCGGCGGCGGCAAGGTCCTGCGCGAATCCATGGGCCAGTCCCGAGCGACGCGCGCCGAGGGCGCTCCCGACACCGTGATCACGGGCGTGGTGATCATCGATCATTGGGGAATCATCAAAGCGGACGTCGGTATTCGCGACGGACGCATCAGCGCGATCGGCAAGGCGGGCAACCCCGACACCATGACCGGGGTGCACCCGGACCTGGTCGTCGGGCCGTCCACCGAGGTGATCTCCGGCAACGGCCGCATCCTCACCGCGGGCGCGATCGACTGTCACGTGCATTTCATCTGCCCGCAGCTGTTGGAGGAGGCGCTCGGCGGCGGCATCACCACCCTCATCGGCGGGGGCACCGGCCCGGCCGAGGGCAGCAAGGCGACCACCGTGACGCCCGGCGCGTGGCATCTGGCGCGCATGCTGGAGGCCACCGACGGCTGGCCGGTGAACATCGTGTTGCTCGGCAAGGGCAACACCGTCAGCGCCGAGGCCATGTGGGAGCAATTACGCGCGGGCGCATCGGGTTTCAAACTGCACGAGGACTGGGGCTCCACGCCCGCCGCGATCGATGCCTGCCTCACCGTGGCCGAGGCGGCGGGGGTGCAGGTGGCGCTGCACTCGGACACGTTGAACGAGGCGGGTTTCGTCGAGGACACCCTCGCGGCGATCGCGGGCCGCGGCATCCACGCCTACCACACCGAGGGCGCGGGCGGCGGCCACGCGCCCGACATCATCACCGTCGCCGCCCATCCCAACGTGCTGCCCAGTTCCACCAACCCGACTCGTCCGCATACGATCAACACCCTCGACGAGCACTTGGACATGCTCATGGTGTGCCACCACCTGAGCGCGTCGATCCCGGAGGATCTGGCCTTCGCCGAAAGCCGCATCCGCCCCTCCACCATCGCGGCCGAGGACCTGCTGCACGATCTCGGCGCCATCTCGATGATCGGCAGCGATTCACAGGCCATGGGCCGCATCGGGGAGGTGGTGCTGCGCACCTGGCAGACCGCGCACGTGATGAAGCGCCGCCGCGGCGCGCTGCCGGGCGACGGCGCCGCCGACAACGCCCGGGTCCAGCGCTACGTCGCGAAATACACCATCTGCCCGGCCGTCGCGCACGGCCTGGACCACGAGATCGGGTCGGTCGAGGTGGGCAAGCTCGCCGATCTGGTGCTGTGGGAGCCGGCGTTCTTCGGTGTCCGCCCGCATGCCGTCCTCAAGGGCGGCGCGATCGCCTGGGCCGCGATGGGCGACGCCAACGCCTCCATCCCCACGCCGCAGCCGGTGCTGCCGCGCCCCATGTTCGGCGCCGCCCCGGCGGCCGCCGCCGCGACCTCACTGCATTTCGTCTCCGAGCAGGCGATCGAGGACGGCCTCGCCGACCGGTTGCGGGTCCAGCGGAGGCTGGTTCCGGTCCGCGACGTCCGTGGCGTGCGGAAGACGGATCTGCCGAACAACGACGCCATGCCGCGCATCGAAGTCGAGCCGGACACTTTCACCGTCCGCATCGACGGCGAGGTCTGGCGCGAACAACCCGCCACCGAATTGCCCATGGCCCAGCGCTATTTCCTGTTCTGACCGGCGCGGGTACGGGTTCGACCGATCGGTCGGTCCTCGCCGGGCTTGCCGAACTCCTCGATCAGCACGGGATACTGCTCCCTACCGTGTCCCGCGACGCTCTCGCCCACTACATCGACGCCGCCGAGCGAACGGCCGCCGACAACTACCCGCCCTTCGCCGCCGCCCCGCTTGAACCCCCCGCGAGTCGCACACGGCTGCGGCGAGGTACGCGAGGACGTCTCAATGGTGTGCCACTCGTGGACGCCGGGCGTATAGTCCGCTGGACCTGGAGCAAGGGAGGGAAGCATGCCTCGACCGGGCGAGCGTAAGGCGGCGCGTCGGGCGCTGACGGGTGTTGTCGGCGCGGGGACGTTTCTGGCCGCGATGTTCGTGACCTCCGCGGCCGCGCCGCTGCCGTCCGACGGCGGTGTCACGGTCACCTTGAACGACTACTGCCAGGATTCCGGTGCGGTGGGCCGCCTCGCCGACGGCCGGACCGTCTACTGCACGCAGGTACAGAACACCGACGCGTTCGTGTGGTCCTTCAGCCGGAATCCGATTCCTCGCGACCCGAATACGCGCGGCTACACCTGCGACGGCGATGCCTGCCACTGGCCCGACGGCAGCGCCGTCCCGAACTACCAGCGATGCGGTGTTCTCTGCGGCGAGCCGCCCACCAATGGCGACGTGCAGAGCGGACTCTACGACTGCCTCCGAGCTGGAGCCGAATTCGAGGAGTGCGAACGCCGGATCCGATGAGGGGCACCTAGGAACGGATCCGAGAACTAGGTGAGCCGGTGCTCGTGGATCGGTGCGCTCAACGCGGTGCCGTTGAGGTCCAGGTACAGCAGGCGCTCAGTGACGGACACGGTCACGGTGTTGCGGCGTTCGGTCGCGGCGACGGCGGAATCGATGAAGTCGCGATCGAAGCTGTAGAGCGGTATCGCTTCGGCGCGATGGATGCGCTTGCCGGGGAGTTGCGCCAGCACCTTGGCCGGGTCGCGGTGAGTGTAGACGGCGACCCGGTCGGCGAGTTTGCTGCCTCGGTGCACCCGCTCCGCGTCCGGAGCGCCGACTTCGATCCAGGCGGTGAGGCGGCCGGTGAGGTCGCGCACCACCACCGCTGGCTCGTCGGTGGAGGAGACCCCACCGTCACTGAAGGCGATGCCCTCCTCGTATTCGAGGCAATAGGCGAGCACTCGGGTCAGCATGAACTCCGCGGATTCGGACGGGTGCCGCGCCACCCGCAACTCCAGCTCCTGGTAGACGCCCCGATCGACGTCGGCCAACTGGACGGCGAAGTTGTGCAATGTCGCGCTGAGTGCCATAGCTCCAAGAGCTTATCGCCGCCCGGCGATCAGCCCCGAGGCAGCGCGGTAGCGATGATTTCGCAAGCTGCCGGCGATGGGCTGGACGATCCGGTGTTCAGTGAATGTCATTGACGACGCTTACGATTCGGCGGTGACACTTACTCGTGACGACTTGGCCGGATACGTCGAGCGCGACCTCGACGCCGACCTGGCCAGATGGTTCGCCGATCGGCCGCCGGTCACCGTGCCGGAAGAGACCCGGCCGGTGGCGCCCTTCCTCGACCGGCTGGCGCCCGCGTCCGCGGCGGCGCTGGCGGCTTTCGATCGCCGGGTGCGGTCCGGGCGGATGCCGCAGTTCCTGGATGTCCACGACTGGTCCTACGGTTTCGACTTCGCCGGAAATAACTGCGGCATACTGGATTCCGACTACGAGACCGAGCTCACCGACGGCGACGTGTACTCGATCGGCGCGGACGGCGGCGGCAACCTGTACGTGGTGCTCAGCAACGGGCAGGTCGCGATCTGGTTCCACGAGGAGGAAGTGGTCGAGGAGGGCACTCGTTTCGACGACCTCGATGTCTTCCTCTGGTCGGTGGTGCGTTACCACGCGGTGCGGGCCGGGGTGCTGGAGCGCGAGGCGGTCGAGGCGGACTTCCTGGCGCTGGGACAGGACGGCGCGCTCGAGCCGAACCTCGGGTTGCTGCGCTTGATGAAGTAGCGCGCGCTCAGTCTTCGCCCGCTCGCCGCTGAAACGGTAGCTCGGCTCGGAAGACGTCCCGCAGCCAGGGAGCTCGGCGGTGATGCGGGCGGCTGCGGTCGGCCCAGAGCGGATTGGATTCGTCACGGCGGTAGACCGCGAGTTGCCCGGCGATGCGGAAGTGCAGTCGGGTGGCCTTGCCGACCACCTCGCCATCGGTCGCCAGCGCCTCCGGCGTGGGTAGCTGCACGAAGAGTTCGGGCAACTGGCGTTCGCCGTAGACCTTGCTGTGGCCGATCGCCGCCAGCAACAGCGCGAGTACGGCGCGGGTGCGCGACCAGCGCAGATCGGCGCGCAGCCAGCGGATATCGAGTAGTCCGGCGTCGAGCCGGTCACGGAAGGCGGGCACCGCGCCGTGCGGGTGGTAGGGACCGTTGCCGACGAACAGGAACCACACCCGCTGCCAGCGTCCGTCCAGGCAGATCTCGATCGGCTCGGCCCGGTGCAGGGTCACCACGAGCGCGGCGGCGAAGGCGGGCCATTTGCCCCAGCGTGACTGCCACTTCTCGCGCAGCTGCACCAGGTCCGGATAGGCGCCGAGGCTGGCGGTGTTGATCAGATGCCGGGTGCGGGAACCGGTGTCGTCCTCGCATTCGACGCCGGCGATGTCCACCGCCACCGCCTCGCCGACACCGGTGGCATCGATTACTTCGCGCAGGTCGTAGACGCCGAGATCGCGGGCGAAGTGGTTGAGCGTGCCGGTGGGGATGACGACCAGCGGCAGCTCGTGGCGCAACGCGACCGCGGCCACCGCGGCCACCGTGCCGTCACCACCGGCGACGCCGACCGCAAGCACCGGTTCACCGTGCTCGGCGATGGCCCGCTCGAGCTGGTCGGCACAGTCCAGATCGGGCTGCGTGCGCAGCACGGTGGCGGCGGGCAGGGCCGCGACCACGTCGTCGGTGGGATCGTAATTCGGGTCACCGGACACCGGATTCACCATGACCACCAGGCCTTTGCCCTCCACCAGCGCGGGCACTTCGCGAACCGGGCGGGCCTGCGCCTCATCGGATTCGCGTACCGGCCACCAGCGTCGCGTGGCCAGGGCGACACCGGAACCCACGGCCGCTCCGACGAGCACATCGGAACTCCAGTGCACACCGGTGTGCACCCGAGAGTAGGCGACGGTGGCGGCCAGCGGGGCGACAGCCAGTGCGGTACGGGGACTTTCCAGAGCGACAGCGGTGGCGAATGCCGCGGCGCAAGCGCTGTGTCCCGAGGGGAAGGAGGAGGAGCGCGGAGTCGGAACGAGTCGCCGGTGCACCGGCAGGAGTTCGGCGGCAGGCCTGCGCCGGGCGATCAGCGATTTGAGGCCCACGTTGACGACGAGACTGGCTCCGGCGACGGAGACGACGCCGCGCAGCGCGGCCCGCCGCGGCGCGCCTTGGCGGGAGGCGAGCAGCGTCGCGAGAACCAGCCAGAGTCCGCTGAAATTCGCGCTGCCGGTGAGCCGCAGCAATCCATGGTCGACCACCGAGGCAGGCAGTTCGGCGACCGCGCCGCCGATCGCTCGATCGATTCGTCCTATGCCGTGAAACTTCCGGCGCACCCAGCTACTCACTCGTCCGACATTACCGATCACCGCGCACACAAACGTGGACGCACAGCGGACTGCCGCGGTGTCGGCGAGACCCAGGGCTCGGCGAGAGGTCGTTGAGCCGACACCTGCCACGAGAACCGATGTTGCAAAGGAATTCTCGAGACGCCGACTGCCAGTTGCCGGGAATTCGAAAGGGACGCCGATGAAGACGATCGTCGGTGCGGGCGGTGACAGTGATCGCCGTGAGCGTGGCGGCTACGGGTTGACAGGGCGATGTGTCGATCCCGGCTCCCGCATGGCAGCTCGGCGGCGCCCGCGGTCGCGACGATTTGTGGTCGCCGGATCTTCTGATCGCCGATTCGTCCGCACTCCGCGCAGCACGCGGCTATCGTAGCGATGCGAGATTGCTGAAAAGTTGCTGATGCGCCGAATCGGCGGATGGGCGCGGCATGTCTCAGTTGCTGAAGCCATTGCCGGGCAGGGGATACCGCCATGGCGTCGGTCGGCGCGAGGTGTGCGGCGGCGAGGTCCGGCATCGGCGACGGCGGCGCATATGCAACCAATGGTTGCGCTATGCCCGGTGGTCGACTAACGTCAAGCGCAACCAAACGTTGCATATGGAGGTCGTGGATATGGAGTACGGGAGCATCGAACGCGAGATACACGTCGACGCCTCGCCCGAGGTGGTCTTCGAGGTCGTCAGCAGCCCGGAGCACATCTCGGAATGGTGGAGCGACGACGCCGAGTTCGATGCGGCGCCCGGTGCGGTCGGCGAACTCGTCTGGGGCGACCGCGTCGATGTCGTCCCGATCAGGGTGGTGCGGGCCGAGCCGCCGCGATTGTTCTCGTTCCGCTGGTGCTATCCGGGCGGCGCGATCGACGATTCCGCCGGCTCGCTGCTGGTCACTTTCGAACTCACCCCGTCGGGCGCGGGCACCAGGATCCGGCTCACCGAGACGGGGTTCCGGGAAATGGGTTGGGAGGTGGCGAAACTTGAGGAGCAGTACCGCGACCACAGCGTGGGATGGGACACCTTCGTCCCCCGCCTCGGGGAGTACATCGTGCGGCTGGTGTCGACGCCGTGACCGCCGCAGTCGACGACGACCTGTGGTCCGCCATCGGGGACCCGATGCGCAGGCGGATGCTCGATCTGCTCCTCGCGGAGGGGAACGGCACGGCCACCAGCCTCAGTGAGCGGCTGCCCGTCACGCGGCAGGCGGTCGCCAAACATCTCGGCGTGCTCGACCGCGTCGGTTTGGTGCACGGCACGCCCGCCGGGCGGGAGCGGCGGTACCGGGTGGACGAGGCGCAACTCGCGCGCGCGGTCGCTCAGTTGTCCGCGGTCGGGGCGGCGTGGGACGCCAGGCTCCGGCGTATCAAGCGCATCGCGGAGGCGATTCAGCGCAGACAAGACCAGCAGTGAGATCACGCGGTTACGAGAACAATGGAAAGAGGAATCGAAATGGTGGACATTCTGCACAAAGTGGGCATCAAGTCGCCGGTGGACGAGGTCTACGCCGCCTTGACCACCACCGAGGGGCTCGCCGGGTGGTGGACGGCCGATACCGAGGGGGACGGCGGCGAGCTCGGCGGCTTGCTCGAATTCCGCTTCGCGGCAGGTGGATTCGACATGCGGGTGCGCGAGCTCGACCCGGGAAAGCGAGTGCTGTGGGAGGTGGTCGGCGGGCCTGATGAGTGGATCGGGACCCAGGTGGACTGGAGCCTCGAGCAGGCGGGCGACTACACCACCGTGCTCTTCGCGCACCGGGGGTGGAAGGAGCCGGTGGACTTCATGCATCACTGCAGCACCAAGTGGGCGGTCTACCTGCTGAGCCTGAAATCGCTGATCGAAACCGAGAAGGGCGCTCCGCATCCCCACGACGTCAAGATCGACAGCTGGGATTGACGCGCCGCGCGGGAAGCTCGGGGGCACCGCGACGGGATTTCGCACCGGCGGCATCGCCACCGGTGCGGATGCTGTCGCCCGTCGGCCGGTCGGCGTACCTTGCCGTGAGCCGTACGAGCTCGATGGCCGCACGTTTCCGATGCGCGGTCAGGGGGTGAGGATGGTCTTCCCGATGGCCGTGCGGTCTTCGAACGCCCGATGGGCGGTCGCCGCTTCGGCCAGGGGCAGCACCGTGCCGATGACGGGGGTGAGTTCACCGCGCACCGTGAGGTCCTCGGCTCGGCGGGCCAGCTCCGGCCACCGTTGCGGGCGATATCCGAGGCTGAAGGGAATCAGCGAGGCGCCGACCGGTAGGAGTTGCTCCGAGCTGATCTCGACCGCGACGCCGCTGGCCGAGCCGAAGACCACCATGCGGGCGCGCGGTTTCGTGAGCAGGCTGTAAGCCTCCCGAGCCGTCTGTCCGCCGACGGTCTCGAGCACGACCGACACCGGACCGGCCTCCTCGGTCCATCCCGGTCGCGTGTAGTCCACGGTGGCATCGGCGCCGAGGTCGGCGGCCAGCTGCCGCTTCGCGGCCCCGCTCGCACCGGCGACGACCCGGGCTCCGGCTCGTTTGGCCAACTGGATCAACAGGGTTCCGATTCCTCCGCCTGCCGCCTCCACCAGAACCGTGTCCTCGGGCCCGATCTCCGCGGCTTCGATCAATCCCACGGCCGTCGCGCCCTGGCCGAGCAGCGCGAGGGCTTGATGCTCGCCGAGGCGATCGTCGAGCGGTACGGCCGCCGCCGCCGGAATGCGCACCAGCTCCGCGTAACTGCCGGAGGCGACCGTGCCGACCACTCGTTCGCCGATGCGGCGGGTCTCGACGCCGGGACCGACCGCGGCCACCGTCCCGGCTACTTCGATGCCGGGCGTGTGCGGCAGCGGCAGGCCGAGCGGATCCGGGGTCACCCCGGCGCGCACCTGCACCTCGAAGTAGTTGACTCCGGTGGCCGTGGCCCGGACGAGCAGCTCGCCCTCGCCCGGCGTGGGATCGTCGACCTCCTCGACTCGCAGCACTTCCGGGCCGCCGTACTCGTGATAGCGAACTGCGCGCATGGGATCCACCTTTCCGAATGCGGACTGTCGGTCCGTTTAGTGTGCCGCTATGATACGGACTACGGGTCCGCTTATGTCAACTGGAGAGGTCAGCGATGCGCGCCGACGCCGAACGCAACCGGGCCGCGATTCTCGCCGTAGCCGGGCGTCTGATCTGCGATGAGCAGCGCGACAACGTCTGCATGGACGAGATCGCGGCAGCCGCCGGAGTCGGGAAGGGCACGCTGTTCCGCCGATTCACCGACCGCGAAGGGCTGATTCGCGCGCTGTTCGACGACCGGACCGGCCGGGCTTGGGCGGCCGTCCGCGACCTCGCCGCGGATCCCGCCGTGCCGGTGGACGAGCGGATACAGACCTTCGTCGCCACGGTGTTCGACCTCACGGTGGTCGAGTTGCAACCGTTGACGCGCGCCCTGCCCGACGGCTGTCGGTCCGAGACCTGGGCGCCGTGGCGGGCGCTGCTGGCGGAGTTGATCGCCCAGGTCGTCCCGGATGCCGACGCGGAGTTCCTGGCCATGGCGATCTTCGCGAGCATGCGTCCGGAGATCACCGACATGACCTCCCCGCAACGCCATCGGGAGGGCGTGCTCGCCTTGACGGCTCGCGTTCTCCGGTCAGAGTAGCGGCGTCGATCGCCGCCACCCTGCTCGCGAGCGCCCGGTCAGGCGCCGACGTAGGCCGCGAGATGTTCGCCGGTGAGAGTGGAGCGGGCGGCTACGAGGTCGGCGGGAGTGCCCTGGAAGACGACCCGGCCGCCGTCGTGTCCCGCCCCAGGACCGAGGTCGATGATCCAGTCCGCATGCGCCATGACCGCTTGGTGGTGCTCGATGACGATGACCGACTTGCCGGAGTCGACGAGCCGGTCGAGCAGGCCGAGCAACTGCTCGACATCGGCGAGATGCAGGCCGGTGGTCGGCTCGTCGAGGACGTAGACGCCGCCCTTCTCGGCCATGTGCGTGGCCAGCTTGAGCCGTTGCCGCTCGCCGCCGGACAGCGTGGTGAGCGGCTGACCGAGGCTGAGATAGCCCAGCCCGACGTCGGCGAGCCTGCTCAGGATGGCGTGCGCGGCCGGGGTGCGGGCGGCCTCGGTGCCGAAGAACTCCTCGGCCTCGAGCACCGACATCGCGAGCACTTCGCTGATGTCGCGGCCGCCGAGGTGGTATTCCAGCACCGACGCCTGGTATCGCTTGCCCTCGCACTCCTCGCAAGTGGTGGCGACACCTGCCATCATCCCCAAGTCGGTGTAGACGACGCCCGCGCCGTTGCAGGTGGGGCACGCTCCTTCGGAATTGGCGCTGAACAGCGCGGGCTTCACCCCGTTGGCCTTGGCGAACGCCTTGCGGATCGGCTCGAGCAATCCGGTGTAGGTCGCCGGATTACTGCGCCGCGAGCCGCGGATGGGCGCCTGATCCACCGCGACCACGCCTTCGCTCGCGGGGATGGACCCGTGCACCAGCGAGCTCTTGCCGGACCCCGCCACGCCGGTGATGGCGACGAGCACACCCAGCGGAACGTCGACGTCGACATCGCGCAGGTTGTTCGCTTTCGCGCCGCGGATCTCGAGCTTGCCGCTCGGCTCGCGCACGGTGGCCTTGAGCGCGGCCCGGTCGTCGAAATGGTGGCCGGTGACGGTGCCGCTGGCCCGTAGCCCCTCGACGCCGCCCTCGAAGCAGACGGTGCCGCCCGCCGTGCCCGCTCCCGGACCGAGGTCGACGACATGGTCGGCGATCACGATCGTCTCCGGCTTGTGCTCCACGACGAGCACCGTGTTTCCCTTGTCCCGCAGCCGCAGCAGCAGGTTGTTCATCCGCTGGATGTCATGGGGATGCAGGCCGATGGTCGGCTCGTCGAAGACGTAGGTGACGTCGGTGAGCGAGGAGCCGAGGTGGCGGATCATCTTGGTGCGCTGGGCCTCACCGCCCGACAGTGTGCCGGAGGGCCGGTCCAGCGAGAGGTAGCCCAACCCGATCTCCACGAACGAGTCGAGAGTGTGCCGCAGCGCGCCCAGCAGCGGCGCCACCGACGGCTCGCTGAGGCCGCCGACCCATTCGGCGAGGTCGCTGATCTGCATCGCGCAGGCGTCGGCGATGCTGATCCCCGCGATCTTCGACGAGCGCGCCGCCTCGGTGAGCCGGGTGCCGTCGCACGCGGGACAGGTCGTGAAGGTGACCGCGCGGTCCACGAACGCCCGGATGTGCGGCTGCATCGCCTCCCGGTCCTTGGACAGGAACGACTTCTGGATCTTGGGGATCAGCCCCTCGTAGGTGAGGTTGACCCCCTCGATTTTCACCTTGGTGGGCTCTTTGTAGAGGAAGTCCTGCATCTCCCTCTTGGTGTACTTGCGGATCGGCTTGTTCGGATCGACGAAACCCGACTCCGCGTAGACCCGCACCGTCCAGAAGCTGTCCGACTTCCAGCCCGGGATGGTGAACGCGCCTTCGGCGAGCGACCTGGAATCGTCGTAGAGCTGGGTGAGGTCGATATCGGACACCGAGCCCCGGCCCTCGCAGCGCGGGCACATCCCGCCGGTGATGCTGAAGCTGCGGCGCTCCTTCACGGTCCTTCCGGAACGTTCGGTCGTGACCGCGCCCGCCCCGCTGATCGAGGCGACGTTGAAGGAGAAAGCCTGGGGCGAGCCGATGTGCGGCTTTCCGAGCCTGCTGAAGAGAATGCGCAGCATGGCATTGGCGTCGGTGGCGGTGCCGACGGTGGAGCGCGGGTCGGAACCCATGCGTTGCTGATCGACGATGATCGCGGTGGTCAGCCCCTCGAGCACGTCGACCTCGGGCCGTGCCAGCGTCGGCATGAAGCCCTGGACGAACGCGCTGTAGGTCTCGTTGATCAGCCGCTGCGACTCCGCGGCGATCGTGCTGAACACCAGTGAGCTCTTGCCCGAGCCGGAGACGCCGGTGAACACCGTCAGCCTTCGCTTCGGGATCTCGATGCTGACATCCTTGAGGTTGTTCTCGCGCGCGCCGTGCACGCGGATCAAATCGTGGCTGTCCGCGGCGTGCGGCGCGGGCGACTGCGTGTCCGTCGTCGTGGCCGTGCTCATCGTGTCTCCATCTGTCGGGCGGGGCCGCCTGCGCGGCCGGCGTCGCCGGGCTCGGTTCGATCGGTTCGCGCCGGGCGGTCAGCGCAGCTGCTGGATGCGGATCAGGTTGCCCGCGGGATCGCGGACGGCGCAGTCGCGCACCCCGTACGGCTGCTCGGTCGGCTCCTGGACGATCTCCGCGTCGTTGGCCGCCAGCCGTTCGAAAGCGCCATCCAGATCCTTGGTTGCCAGCAGGATGCCGCCATAGGTGCCCTTCGCCATCATCTCGGTGATGGTGCGGCGCTCGTCGTCGGTGATGCCGGGATCTGCGCCCGGCGGATGCAGGACGATGGATGTTTCCGGCTGGCCGGCGGGGCCGACGGTGAGCCAGCGCATCCCTTCGTACCCGACGTCGTTGCGGACCTCGAAGCCGAGGATGTCGCGGTAGAAGGCGAGGGCCGCGTCCGCGTCGTCGTGCGGCAGGAAGCTCGCGTGAATGGTGATGTCCATGGCAGTCAGGCTAATTGCGGCTCGGTAACCGGTGCTTCTCGATTCCTGATCGGTCTGGTCACCTGTTTCGACACGCACGAGGGGATCCCCGCCGTGGCGCGCGCCGCCTCGCGCCGGTAGACGCTCGGCGGCACACCGACCAACTCGGTGAAGCGGGTGCTGAAGGTGCCCAGCGACGAGCAGCCGACCGCGAAGCACACCTCGGTGACGCTGAGGTCGCCCCGCCGCAGCAGCGACATCGCTCGTTCGATGCGCCGCGTCATCAGATAGGAGTACGGCGACTCGCCGTAGGCGAGCCGGAACTGGCGGCTGAGGTGCCCGGCCGACATGTGCGCGTCGCGCGCGAGCGCCTCCACGTCCAGCGGCTGCGCGTACTCGCGATCGATGCGGTCGCGAACGCGGCGCAGCCGCGCGAGGTCGTGCAGGTGCTGCGTGGCGGCGGGTCGGCTGGTCACTTACGCGATCGTGCCACATGGCGGTGACAAGCCGAGGTGCTACCAGAAGGTCGCCGAGAGCTCGTACTCGGCGAGCGCGGACCGCACCAGCTCGGTGAGCTGCTCGGTGTCCAGCAGGGCAGGCGGGTGGAACCCCATGACGCGCATCGTGATCTTCTCCGCGGCCTCGACCAGCGCGACGTACAGATTGCCACCGCGTTCGGTCACGACGCTCCGCGCGTCGAGGCTCTGATTGACCAGGCCGATCATCATCGCCGAGGCCGGGCTGCCGTCGATGCGCAGGATTTCGGGGTCGAGCTTGCCGAGGCTGGAGCACACCGTGGAGGCGGGGTCGGTGGCGGCTTGGCGGGCCAGCCGGGCATACCGTCCGCGCGGCAGCGCCACCGCGACCGGGATCAGCGGCGGGACGTCCTGCCCGCTGGCCGCGGCCGCGGTGAGCTTTTCCTTCATCACCGCGCGCAGCGGAGCGAGATCGGCCGGTGCGCCGTCGTGCACGTCCACTTCGAAGGCGATGGAGGTCAGAGCGTTCGCCCGAAGATCGTCGGCGGTGCGGGTGCTGACCGGCATCATCATGCGCACCCGGCCCTCTTCGTCGGTGCGGCCGACCTCCGTCGCGATGGCGGTCATCATCGCCACCGCCAGGGTGGTGCCGGTTCCGCCTCGGGCCCGTGCCGCCGCATGCCACAGCTGCGCCGGGACCGTCGCGGTGACGGTCGGAAGCCGGAAGTCCGGCGCGTCGCCGGCGGTCCCGGTCCCGCCGCCGCGCCCGGTGACGGCCAACCGCAGCGCCAAACCGGCGGCGGAGGGTAACGACCTGGCTCGCCGCGCGGCATCGCGGAGATCACCGGCGAGCAGGCGTATCCGGCCGAATTCATCTGTGCGGTAGGACAAGTCGAGTCGCTTGTCCGCGACGGCGTCCGTGACCGCCGTGCAGAACGCGTGGCCGTCGGCGAGCGTGTGGGAAACCAGCAGCGACACCACGCTTTCCCCGTTGTCGAGGTGGGTCGCCGCCAACCGCCACGCGGGCCCGCCGAAGGTACGCAACTCGGCATTTCCCTGTTCGGCGATCCAGGCCTCCAGATCGCCCGAGGCAATGGGCTCCTCGGCGACCTCGAGCGGGCTGAATTCGACTCGGGTGGTCCACCGGTCCCCGGCGGCGGGGATCATCGCGGGCGCGACCGCTCTACCCAGCCTGCCGTGCCGCAACGCCTCGTGGAAATGCTCGAGCGCCGCCAGATCCACCGCACGGTCGTAGCGCCAGACCGCCTGTATCGCGAGGGTTCCCCCTAGCGCGGAGTGCCCACGGGCACTCACGCAATCGATATCGGTCAGGCGGTAGGTCACGCGAATCTCCCCTCGAGTACCGGACACCGGGGCGGGTCCGCACCGGCGTCGTCGCCGCCACAACTCGGCGCTACGACGATGAAGATCGTTCGAATGTCCGGTTTCGAGCTGTTCGGCCAACCAAGAGCATCCGGCCTGGCAACGCCGTGGTCAACCCTACTGGCGGGTTCGGTGATCACGGCACCCGGCGATGCGCCGCGCGAGCGGGTTCGGCCGCGGACGCCTTCGCTGTCCAGCGCGAACGGCTGAGCCGCCCGCTGTCCGGCCGACCTGCGGAAGGCGCCGGAGGGGGCGAGGCGGCCGAACCCGCGACGGCTCGAGCTGGACGTCTGACCACTTCAGCAACGGGTGGGGACTGTGGCCGGCTTCCGGTGCGGTCAGGCACCCGGAGTGTCGGCGGTGAAGATCTGTCGGGCATGTCGTGCGGAGTCGGTAGCCGACCACGGCGCCAGCGCCGTCGTGAACATCAACTCATCCTGGGCACCTCGGTGCCGCAACGCGCTCACAGCGCGCTGCTGGAGTTGCCGATCTGCGGCGCCGCGAACCCGTAGCGCGGCGTCCCGCGGACCACGAACTCGTTGCGGAGTAGGACCAGGGCCACGGTGGCACCCGCGGATGCAGGGCTTCGGGGACGGCTTCACCTCGTGCGATCGCGCGGCCCAGGAAGGTCGGCCATGGGGCCGGCGGCGGCAGATGGCGTTCGTGTCGGTCCCGGCCGTGCGGCGACCTCGTCCATGGTGAGTGCGGCGTATCCGGAATTCGAGGTGCGATCAATGCAACGTTCGGGACCGTGGTCACGATGAGTTGGCCGTGCAAGGGAATGCGATTGTGCGCGAAACGCCTTCAACGGCGGGTTTCGGCGCCTACACCGTTGTCGACGTGGAGACCTCGGGTCTGCGGGCCGAAGAGCATCGGGTGCTTTCGGTGGCGGCATTGGTCCTGGACGCCGACGGCCAGGTCGTCCATGAATTCCATACGCTGGTCGATCCGGGCTGCGACCCGGGGCCGGTGCACATCCATGGCCTGACGGCCGAGATCCTGCGCGGCTCACCGCGATTCGAGCATGTGCGCGAACCTCTTTCCGCCCTGCTGGCCGGCCGGGTGATGGTCGCGCACAACGCGCACTTCGACTACCGGTTCCTCGCCAGCGAATTCGGCAGGACCGGCGCCGATCTGCCGGTGGGTCGCCGATTGTGCACGCTTGCCCTCGCGCGGCGGGTCGCGCCGCCGACGCCGGATTGCAAACTCGGCACGCTCGCCGCCTATTACGGGATTTCACGTTCGAAAGCGCACGACGCGTTGGACGACACTCGCGTCCTGGCCGGTGTGCTCAGAGCGCTGATCGCCGATGCGGCGCGGCTCGGCATCACGCCGCCTCTGCTGCGCTGCCCGCCGAAGGAGAACTACCAGAGCGCGTGGGGTCTGCCGACCGAGCGGACGGGCCCGAAAACACCGTGTCCTTACACGTATCCGGGCCGGTTCGAGACCGGTGGCGCTCTCGTCCAGGGAATGAAAGTGGCCTTCACCGGCGATACCGCGACCGATCGGGACGTCCTGGTCGCCCGTGCCGAAGCGGCCGGACTAGAGGTGACCAGCGCGGTGAGCGGTCGCACCAGTGTGCTCGTCACCAACGCGCCGAATTCGACCAGCGGCAAGGCTCGCAAAGCCGTCGAGGTCGGCACCCCGATCGTCAGCGAGAACAGATTCCTGTTGTTGCTGGAGCGTGTCGAGCCGGGTGAGCGCAAGGGCGATCAGGTGGCGCGAACTTCTTCGACACGTCGTCGACCGTCGCGTGTGCCGGTTGCACCCGGTGGCCCCTTGGCGGGACGCCGGGTGCTGGTGCTCGGTGGAACGCATGGCGGTGCCGCCGCAGTCCGGTCACGGATCGCCGAGCTCGGCGGCTCCGCGGCGGTGAACATGTCCGGGCGGGTAACCGACGTGCTCGCGCTGACCGGAGGGCACGCCGACCGGCGCTGCGTACGGGCCGCCGAACTCGGCATCCCGGTGCACGGCGCCGAATTGCTCTCGGCGCCGCAGCCTTCCGACGCGTCGTCGGCATCGCGTCGCGCGGTCGCCGAGCCTCTTGCGCTGATTCGTGGTCAGGTGATCGATCTACCGATCGACGACTTCGGCATCGATTGGACGATCCGGGCGTCGTGGGCCTACAGCGGCAGCGGGGCGGTTGACCTGGTCGCGTTCCTCGTCGACGGTGACGAGCAGGTGGCGGGCGACGACGACTTCGTCTTCTACAACCAGCCCGAGACGCGGGGCGTGCGTCTCGTCGCCGAGGGGCCCGACGAGCAGTCCGTCGCGATACGGCTGGATCAGCTGCCGCGATATTGCCGCCGGATCGTGCTGGCCGCCGCGTTGGACGACGCGGAGGCCACCTTCGGTGATGTCGGCGCGATCGAGGTCGAGGCGATGCCGGGCGCGGAGGCAGGCGTTGTCGCGCGCGCGACGATGGACGCGGCCACCGAGGAACGGACGTTGGTGCTCGCCGAGGTCTACCTGCGTGGCGACGTCTGGCGATTGCGTGCGGTGGGCCAGGGTTATCCGACGGATCTCGCGGTGCTGGCGCGCCGGTACGGGGTGGATGTGGCGTAGTGACGTCGCGGTGGCGGCGAGCATGCCGAAAACCGCTGTCGTCCGCTGTCATCCGGCTTCGCCACTGTCGCTGGATTTCCATCGGGTGGCGCGCTGTCGAACACTTGCGCAACTGATTGACGTACCCCGATGGGCGGGTTTCTAATGATGGATGGCGCAATTCGTGCGCCGGTCGACCGACGAAGCGAGGTGAGCGGCAGATGCCGGATGACAGTATCGACGTCTACAGCCGGGCCGCTCTCGCGAAACAGGTTGCGCCGGCGCGTCGTTGATCCGCGTGCGTGATCGCCCGCCGGGCAACGGCGCCCATCGGCCGACACGGTACGGACCGCAACCTTCGTCATCTCTCCGGCGCGTAAGAGCGGCGCGTCCGGGTTCGGCCGATACGTGGCCCCCGACCCGCGGCGCCGCCCGATCACGTCGCTGCTCGCCCCTGCGTGCGTCCTCGGTACCGGAGGAGCGCGCCAGCCCCGCACGATAGCAAGTATTGGAGCATCCACTATGGCCACATTGCCAGAGAAGGCCGAAACATCGCCTCGCACAACAGATCCGGAACGGCGACAGCAGGCCGGATCCGCGGTGCGCTCCTTCCGCGGGCAGCGGTAGTCGATGACGACCTTTCTCGGTGCCGTGACCGCCGACCACTTCGATACCGAAGTGCTCCAGCAGCATTGGATTCCGCTCGCCGCCGACGACGCCGACACCGCGGCGGTGCTGCGGGAACGGCTCGGCATCGACTTCACGTCCGCACGCGATCAGGTCCTGGAGACCGACAGCTTTCGCTACTTTCCGGTGACGGCCGGATTCCAGCGTGGCGAGAACATCGAACAGGAGACGATCGTCTTCGCCCTTGGCGGTGAATTCCTCGTGACGCTGCAGCCGTCCGAGCATTTCGTCCCCTTCGACAAAGCGGTCGCGAAGATGCGGCGCGACCCGGCGCTCGCCGGCTCCGCGCACGGCGTGATGTACGCGCTGCTGTGGGCACTGAACGAGGCGTCGGAGCGGGTGCTACATCATGCGGGTGACGCCATGGAGGCGTTGCGCGACGAGATCGAGCGGACGATCACGGGCCGGGACCGGCGCGAGATCGAGCTCGCCGACCTGCGCGGCGTGATGTCGCGGATGAACGCGACCGAACGCGTCGTCTCGCGCACTCAGGAGACCCAGCGGCAGCTGGCCCGCGCCGCGCGGCATCTGATGGCCGACACGTCGTCGGCGAAGGCGGAACTCGACGAGGCGATCGGCATCCTGCTCGCCGACATCGACGGGGTGGGGCAGTATGCGGGCTCGGCGTACGACAACGTCCGCTTCTTGCAGCAATCCGTGACGATCTGCCTGAACGTGCGGCAGAGCGAGATCGTCAAGGTGTTCACCGTCACCACCGCGGTCGTCCTGCCGCCCGTTCTGGTCGTCGGCTGCTACGCCGCAGGTCTGCTCGACATCGCCGAATTGCCCTGGCAGCTGAGCCTTTTGATCACCGTGCTGCTGGCTCTGGCGGCGGCGGTGATTCCATCGGCCTATCTCGAGAAGCGGGGCCTACTGCGCTGAGCCCTCGGGCGCGCGCTTATCCGGCGATCATTACCTCGCGCGTAATCGACTCTGGGCGCGCGGCGCGGCAAGGTTGGAGACAGCCGATCGGAAGACCCGAACGGTTGCCGAAAATCATTACCGCACAGGAGGATTCATTATGTCGCGCTACGAGGAAGCGGTCGATCGGTACTTCGCCGCGTGGAACGCCACCGACGAGGACGCCAGGGCCGCGGCGGTGGCGGCCGCGTGGGCCGAGGACGGCGCGTACACCGATCCGCTCGCGGAGGTGCGCGGGCACGCCCAGCTGGCGGCGGCCATCGGGGGCGTGCAGGCGCAGTTCCCCGGGTTCGAGTTCCGTCGCCTCGGCGCGGTCGACGGCCACCACGACATCGCCCGCTTCTCCTGGGAGCTGGTCTCCGCGACCGACGGCAGCGCCCCGGTCGCGGGTTCGGACGTGATCTCCCTCGGAGCCGACGACCGGATCACGAGTGTGCACGGTTTCCTCGACCGGGTGCCCACGGCGTAGCGCCCGGTGCCGGACCCGCGATCCGTATCCCGGCGACACGCCCGGCGCACCCGCGGCCCAGGTTGCGCCTGCGGCGAACACCGTGCGTCGTCCGCGGCGCGAGGGCATCCTGGACGCAGTAGTGCAATTCCGGCGAACAGGGTGGTGGTCGGCGTGGACAACGCCGCGATGGATGCCTACTCCCGCACGGTGATCGCGGTGGCGGCGTCGGTGACGCCGCACGTGGCCAGCGTGCGGACCAGGCGGGGGAGCGGATCGGCGGTGGTCTTCACCGACGACGGGTTCCTGTTGACGAACGCGCACGTCGTCGGCGCGGCCCGCGAGGGTGAGGTGGTCTTCGCCGACGGGGTGGAATCCCGCTTCCACGTCGTCGGGGTGGATCCCCTGTCGGATCTCGCGGTGTTGCGCGCACGCGGCGGCGCGCCGGACGCGGTGCCGCTCGGAGATGCCGACCAGTTGGTGGTCGGCCAGCTGGTGGTGGCGGTCGGAAGTCCGCTCGGCCTGGCGGGTTCGGTCACCGCGGGCGTGGTGAGCGCGCTCGGGCGCGCGGTTCCGGTGGCATCCCGCCGCGCCGGCCGCGTGATCGAGGACGTGATCCAGACCGACGCCGCGCTCAACCCCGGAAATTCCGGTGGCGCGCTGTCGGACTCGGCCGGCCGGGTGGTCGGCGTCAACACCGCGGTCGCGGGCATCGGGCTCGGCCTCGCCATCCCGATCAACGCGACGACGCGCCGGATCATCGGCACGCTGCACACCGAGGGGCGCGTCCGGCGCGCATACCTCGGCTTGGTCGGTGTGCCAGCGCCCCTGCCCGAGCCGGTCGCCGCGCGCACCGGGCAGGCCGCCGGGGTGCGCATCGTGGAGGTGGTCCGTGGCGGCCCCGCCGAGCTGGCCGGGCTGCGCCGCGGCGATCTGGTGCTGAGCGTGGCGCGGTCGCAAGTGCGTGACGCGCAGGGGATTCAGCGGCAGCTGTTCGCCGAGTCGATCGGCGTGCAACTGCCGGTCACCGTGCTGCGCAACGGAGCCATGGTCGACGTCTTCGCGGTCCCGGTGGAACTGGTGGCGGACTGAGCGCTGTCCAGCCGGTCGCCGGGACCGGCTCGGCGGTGGTCACCGGGTCCGCACCGCCCACACCACCGACTCACGAATTGTCTTTCTGGGCGTCGATCGCCTGTTCGAGTCTGACGGACATGGCCGTGGCGACGAATCCGGGAATGGTAGGGGCGAAGAGCCTGAGGTAGGTGTCGATCCATTCGTGGCGCGCGACGAGGAACGGATAGTCGGTAGGGGCCATGTGGCGTACCGCGAGGATGGGCAGGGGCGCGTCGAGCGCCGGGAACGCCGGATTGTGCAGTCCGGGGTAGGTGCAGCCCGGATAGAACTGCCCGATCATCAGACCTTTGTCGACGAATTTGGTTTTCTGTTGTCGTTGCACCGCGTCGATCGAGGGGTAGTCGGTGAGGTCGGGAAAGACCGCGAGAACGGCTTTGAACAGCGACTCGGGCGCCTCCCGCGGTGGCAGGGCCGGGAAAAGGTCGTACAGATCGTCGGCGATCGCGGTGATGCGCCCGATATCGATGTCGTGCCCATCGAAGTAGGCGGCCCACAGGTACCTGTGCGTAATGGCGTGGCTGGTGTAGGGGCAGACAGGACCGGGCCGGCCGAGATCCGGGTGGGAATGGCACAGGTATTCGCGGGTCCACCGACGGAGTTCGGCGAACCGGGGTTGGTCGGCGAGGCCTGTTTCCGCGTCGGGAGCGAAGAGGTTGACCGGCTGGACGCCGGAGCGTGTCCCGACTATGGGGTCGGTGTTCATCATCGGCTGGTCCTTGCTGAGATCGGAGGCTCCGGTGAGGGGACGGGGGTGCGGCGGAAATGCTCGGTCAGGGTTGATCCGATGGCATGTAGCGCCTCAGGGTCGGTCATCCTTTCGTGCGCGACGGCAACACGGTGTTCGAAGATGCTGCCGGTGAGGTACTCCTGCCACGCGAGAGACGGAGAGGGGCCGTCGTCCGGGTGGCCGTCGACGGCGCTGAAGTAGAGCAGATCACCGTCGAAGAGTGCCGGTCGATGATCCCGGGTGAGGTCGATGAGCCGGGTGTAGTCGCCATGCAGAACCGCCAGATGTTCGGGCGTGAGGGCGGTGAAGAGACCGCCCTGCCGGTGCAGCAAGTCGGTCGCGGCCTCGACGGTGAAGTCGGCCGGAATTCGGAAACCGGCCACGCCGCCGAACTCGGTGAGCAGGTCCCTGAGGGTGGGGAGGGGAGCTTGTGCGCTGCCCGCGTCGACTACGCGCGTGTCCATCATCGCCAGGGTGGCGACGGGTTCGCCCTCGCGGCGCAGTCGCACGGCGATCGCGTGCGCGATGGTGCCGCCCAATGAGTAGCCGAGCAAGTGATAGGGGCCGTGCGGCTGGACCGACCGGATCTCCCGCACGTAGCGGGCGGCGAGTTGGTCGAGCGTGTCGAACCGCGCGGTGGGGTCGGTCAGCGCCGGGGATTGCAGCCCGTGAACGGGCCGCTCCGCACCGAGGTGCTGCACGAGTCCACTGAAGCCCCAAGCCAAACCGACGGCCGGGTGGACGCAGAACAGTGGCGGCTCCGCACCGGTCGCGCGCAGGGGGAGCAGGACGGCGAGCGCGTCGTGGGGGTCGGGTTCCTCGAAGCCGCTCAGCCGGGCCTCGATGCGGCGGGCCAGCGATTGCGGTGTCGGGTCGCTGAAGATCCACTGAATCGGCACGGGCACCCCGGTGGACTCCTCCAACCGCGCCACCAGTTGGGTCGCGGCCAGCGAGTTGCCGCCCAGGGCGAAGAAGCCGTCGTCGCAACCGGCACGTTCGAGCTGGAGCGTTCGCGCGAACGCCGCGCACACGGTGGCCTCCAGCGGTGTGGACGGCGGCCGGTACGGGGGCCGGTCCGGCGCGGGCAGAGCTTTGTAGTCGAATTTGCCGGTGCTGGTGAGCGGGATCCGGTCGAGGACGACGATGGCGGTGGGGATCATGTGGGTGGGCAGGCGGGTTGCGAGGTAGGTGGTCATGGCGCCGGTGTCGGGTGTGGTGTGCGGCGTCGGTACGACGTAGCCGGTGAGTTGGCCGGTGCCGTCGGGGCGGGTGTGCACGGTGACCGCGGCATAGGCGATGTCGGGATAGCCGCTCAGCGCGGATTCGACCTCGCCGGGTTCGACGCGGTTGCCCTGGACCTTCAACTGCAGGTCGCTGCGGCCCTTGTATTGCAATCTTCGGTCGGCGGTCCACGCCACCAGGTCGCCCGTGCGATACATCCGCGTCCCGGGCCGCCCGTACGGGGCGGGGACGAATCGGCTCGCGGTGGTCGCGGGTTGCTTGTGGTAGCCGCGGGCGAGGCCCGGTCCGGACAGATAGAGTTCGCCGACCACTCCGAACGGAACGGGGCGGAGCTTGCGATCGAGTACGACGGCGGTGAATCCGCGGATCGGGCCGCCGATGGCGATCGGGCCGTCGACGGTGGTGGACAGCGGAGTGCCTGCGCAGCTCACGACCGTGGTCTCGGTGGCCCCGTAGCTGATGAGCACCGTGCGGCCCGGCGTCCACCGCGCCGCCAGCTCCGGCGGACACGGCTCACCGCCGATGACCAGGGTTTCGAGTCCGTCGGGATTCATCGCGGCGAGCATCGTCGGGGTGAGAGCGGCATGGGTGACGTGTTCCGCCCGGACCAGCTCGGACAGCCCGGCGCCGACCGGTGTGGGGGCGAGGATCAGCGTGGCCCCGCCGCAGACGGCGCTGATCCATTCGAGGATCGAGACATCGAAGCTCGGCGAGGCGACAGCCAGTATCCGAGAGGACGGAGTGATGCCGAACCGTTGCCGCGTATCCGCGGCCAGGTTCGCTATCCCGGTATGTGTGACCACGACGCCCTTCGGGGTTCCGGTGGAGCCGGAGGTGTAGACCAGGTAGGCCGGGTGCTGTGGTCGTAGTGGGGCTGTTCGGTCGGCATCGCTGATCGCCGCGGAGGACGCTTCTGCCGACGTCGCGGCGAAGGAGGTGCTGTCGACGGTCAGCCATTCGATGGTGTCCGGCAACTGATTTCGGTAGGGCTCGCGAGTAAGCCCGACCGTGGCACCGGAATCCGTCAGGATGGTCGTGCTGCGTTCGCGCGGATGGCTGGGTTCCACCTGGACGAACGCGCCGCCGGTCTTGGCGACCGCCCACACGGCGATCATGGCGTCGATGGAGCGAGGTAAGGCTATGGCTACGAACGATTCCGGTCCTATCCCGGTGTCGATCAACACCCGCGCCCACCGGTTCGAGGTTTCGTCGAGTTCGCGGTAGGACAGTCGTGCGCCGTCGCAGACCACCGCTTCGGTCTCCGGTTCCATCGCGGCGGTCAGCACCTGCGGCAGCACCGACATCACCGCCCCGTGTGGCCCGCGAACGGGCACCAGCGCGGCCTGCTCGGCCTGCGACAGCAGCTGTAGCCGGGGCAGCGGCAGGTCGATGTGGTCCGCGACGGTGTCGAGCACGCGCAGCACGCGGTCGGCGATGGCGTCGATCTGCTGTCGGGTCAGCAGGTCGGGCAAGTATTTGAAGGTCAGGTGCAATCTGTTGTCCTGGTGCACGATCAGGCCGAGCGGGTAGTGCGCGGCATCGCGTCCGTGCACGCCCAGGACACGCATTCCCGCGATGTCGGTGTCTTCGGACAACCCGGTCGAGTCGATCGGGTAGGACTCGAAGGCCGTCACGGTGTCGAACATCGCGCCAGGACCGGCGATCTGCTGGATCTGGGCCAGGCCCAGGTGGTGATGGTCGAGCAGCGCGGCTTGTTCGGTCCGGATTCGCCGCACCAGTTGGGCGAGGGTTTCGCGGTGGTCCAGCCGGACCCGCACCGGCACCGTGTTGATGAACAGCCCGATCATCGATTCGATGCCGGAGATCTGGGGCGGGCGCCCGGAGACGGTGGTGCCGAACACCACGTCGTCGCGGCCGGTCGCGTTGGCCAGCACGATTCCCCAGGCGGCCTGAACGAGGGTGTTGAGCGTGACCTCCTGTCGGTGGGCGGTGGCGACCAGCGCCGAGGTGCGGTCTTCGCCGAGCTGAACTTGTACGTCGCGCGTGGCGGTGATGTGCCTGCGGCCGCGGTCCGCGATCGCCAGCAGCGTCGGCTCCGACACGCCGTCGAGTGCCCGCGTCCACGCGGTTTCCGCCGCGTTCCGGTCTTGGGCGTGCAGCCACGTCAGGTAGTCACGGAAGGGACGGCCCGGAGCGGGCGCCGTGGCGTCGTCGTCGCAGGCGTAGAGGGTCAGCAGCTCCCGGATGAGCAGTGGCGTGGACCAGCCGTCGACGAGGATGTGATGCATGCTCCACACCAGCCGGTATCGCTCGGGGGCGATGCGCACCAACGTCATTCGCAGCAGCGGCGCCGCGGCCACGTCGAAGCTGGCGCGCCGGTCGGCGGCCATGAGCTGATCCAGCGTGGCGGCGGGATCGTCGTGCTCGGCCAAGTCGATGAGGGTGAACGGCACGTCGACGTGCTTATGCACGACCTGGACCGCTTCACCCGCGCCGTCGCGCACGAACGCGGTCCGCAGGTTGGGGTGCCGTCCGACGAGCGCCTGCGCGGCGCGGCGCAGCCGCTCGGCGTCGACGTGCCCGCCGAGTTCCATGCAGAGTTGCACGATGTAGGCGTCGAGGGCGCCGTCCGCGAGCTGAGCGTGGAACAGCAACCCGGTCTGCAGCGGCGTGAGCGGCCAGATGTCGTCCAGGGCCGGGTGCAGGCGCTCCAGCCGGTCGATCGTGTCCTGGCTCAGATCGAGGAGGTCGAGGTCGGAGGGGGTGAGCCCGCCGGCGCCGGGCCGGGACGCGTAGTCGGCCAGCGCGGTCACCGCGTCGCGCCACAGTTCCGCGAGGCCGGTGACCTCGTCGGAGGTCAACAGACCGGTCGGATAGTCCCAGGCGGCGGTGAGAGCCGGCCCTTCCGGGGTGTCGGTGACGACCGCGTTGACTCCCAGCACGGATGCGGCGGCCGCGTCGGGGTTCTGGACTCCGCCGCCTCCGGCGGGCATCCACCCGGCCTCGCGCAACGCGGCGGGAATGGTGTCGTATCTGCCCATATAGTTGAAGCTCACCTGCGGTGCGGGCAGCGCACGCAGGATGCGGGCGGTATCGGCGTCGAGGTATCGCAGCTGCCCGTAGCCGATCCCGTGATCGGGGACCTGCCGCAAACGTTCCTTCACTGATTTGACGACAGCCCCGGCGGCGGGTCCGGCGGCGAACGCGTCATCTATGTCGATGCCGGACAAGTCGAGTCGCACCGGATAGGTGGTGGTGAACCATCCGACGGTGCGCGAGAGGTCGGCGTGCGGGAGCACCGTGTCGTGGCGGCCGTGGCTTTCGAGGCTGAGCAGCGTTTCCGGCGCGGTGTCGCCGTGCTCGCGCCGCCATCGGGTCAGCGCCAGAGCGAGCCCCGCGATCAGCGCGTCGTCCACGTTGCCGCGGAAGGCCTCCGGCAGCGTGGTGAGCACCGCGCGGGTCGCCGCGATGGGCAGCTTCACCTCGACGGTCGCGACGGTGGCCTGCACGTCCACCGCGGGGTCGATGGGGCGTGCGCCGATCGGCGGGTCCGCGACGTCGAGTGTGGTGCGCCACCACTCGAGTTCGTCCCGGCGCGCGGCGGCGGTGTTCAGGGCATGCGCCCAGCGTCGCATCGAGGTACCGCAAGGCGCGAGCTGCGGCGGTTGCCCGGCGCTGATCTGCGCCCACGCGATCGCGAGGTCGGGAACCAGGATGCGCCACGAGACGCCGTCGACGACCAGGTGATGCGCGACGATCAGCAGCCGTCCCGGCTGTCGCGCCCACTCGAACCAGACCAGTTGCAGCACGACACCTGCCGCGGGGTCGAGGCGCTCGGCCGCGGCGTTCGCCTCGGCGTCGGCGATCGCGGCGAAGTCGCTGCTGTCCGGCGCCGCGGTTACCGGCACGCGCCGGATCAGCCCCGCGGCGGGTGCGGCGGTCGGCGATACGTGCAGCGCCCAGCCGGACGCGTGCGCGGGGTCCGGGCGTAGCCGCGCCCGCAGCATGTCGTGGCGTTCGAGCACCGCTTGGACGGTGGCGCCGATTCCGGCGCTGTCGATACCGGCAGGCAGCGTGAGCATCGCCCACTGGCTGAAACGGTCGAAGCCACCGCGTTCGAACATCCAGCACATGATCGGCGTCAGCGGTATCTGTCCCACGCCTCCGCCGGGCAGTTCGGCGGGCAGGGCGGCGGCCTCGGTGCTGTCGCGCACGGCGACCCGGGCCAGTTCGGCGACCGTTCCGTGCTCGAATACGTCGCGCGCGGAGAACAGCAGATCCGCCGCCTTGGCGCGCGCGACCAGCTGAATCGCCATGATGCTGTCGCCGCCCATGGCGAAGAACGAATCGTCCGCGCCGACCTCGTCGAGTCCGAGCACCTCCGCGAACAGTTCGGCCAGCGTCGTCTCGAGCTCGGTGGCCGGTGGCCGGGATCCGGCACGAGGGGTGAAGTCGGGCTCGGGCAGAGCGGTGCGGTCCAGCTTGCCGTTGGCCGTCCTCGGTAGCGCGTCGATCACCACGACGGTCGCGGGCACCATGTGCGAGGCCAACCGGTCCGCGGCGAACTCGCGGACCGCGTCCGTGTCGAGATCGGCGCCGGACTCGGGAACCACGTACCCGATCAACCGGTCGCCGGTGACCGCGCCTCGGCGCACGGCCGCCACCGCGTGCGCCACACCCGCGTACGCCAGTAGCGCCGATTCGACCTCACCCAGCTCGATGCGGAAACCACGGATCTTCACCTGAGAATCCGTCCGGCCCATGTAGTCCAGCGTCAGATGTCCGGTCGGCGACCGCAGCCACCGCACCAGGTCACCGGTCCGGTACATGCGCTGCCCCGGCCCCGCGAACGGATTGGCGACGAACCGAGACGCGGTCGTGCCCAACCGGTTGCGATAGCCGCGCGCCAAAGCGGGACCCGCCAGATACAACTCGCCGACGACTCCGACCGGTACCGGCCGCAACCAGGTGTCGAGCACGATCTCCTGTACCCCGCGGATCGGGCTGCCGGTCGTCACGGTCTCACCCGCCACCAGCGGGCGCCCCGCGTCGGTCTGGATCGTGGCCTCGGCAGGACCGTAGGTGTTGAACAATCTGCGGCCCGGCGCCCACCGCGACACCAACTCCGGTGGGGGCTCCTCGCCGCCGATCACGACCGTCCCGAGGCCTCCGAGCCCGGCCGGATCGACCGTCGCCAAGGCCGTCGGCGTCAGCGCCGCGTGCGAAACCCGCTCCCGCGCCAAGATTTGCGCCAGCTCGTCCCCGCCGTAGACAGTCGGCGGCGCGATCACCAGTTGCCCGCCCGTCGCGAACGCCCAGAGGTATTCGAGTACCGCCGCGTCGAAACTCGGAGACGCGGCGTGCAGCACCCGCGTGCCCGGCCCGACACCCAAACGCGTGCATTGATCGTCCACCAGATTCGCCAGCCCCTTGTGCGACACCACCACGCCTTTCGGCTCTCCCGTCGACCCGGACGTGTAGATCACGTACGCCGCGTGGTCGGGCCGCACCGGCCGTGTTCGCTCCTCGTCGCGCACCGGCGCTGCCGGGAATCCCGCCAGCCGCGCTTCGACCGCCGGTTCGTCGAGCGCCAGCCATCGCACCGATCCGGGGAAACGATCCCGCCATCGCGACAGCGTGATCCCCACCGCCACACCCGAATCGGTGAGCATGTACGCGATGCGGCCGGCCGGATACTCGGGATCCATCGGCGCGAACGCCGCCCCGGACTTCGCCACGGCCCAGACCGCCAGCACCGACTCGACCGACCGCGGCAATCCGACCGCGACGCTCGTCTCCGGGCCCGCTCCCAGGCCGATCAGCATGCGTGCCAGGCGATTCGACTCCGCGTCCAGTTCGCCGTAAGTCCACCGGCGATCGCCGCACACCGCCGCGACCGCACCCGGATCGTTCGCCACCGCCGCGGCCAGCAGATCCGGCAAGACCTGCGCCGACACCGTCGGACGACCCGACACGGGCGCCAACTCGCGGTATTCCGCGGAGGACAGCAGATCCAGCCGGGACAGTGGTAGATCCGGGTCGGTGGCGACCGCGCCCAGCACGCGCAGAACTCGACGCAGCGTCGCGTCCATCATGTCGTGGTCGAAGAGATCGGGCAGGTACTTGATGTGGAGACGCAATCGCGTGTCGACCTGGGCGACAACGCCGATCGGATAGTGCGCCGCGTCGGTGCCGCTCACATCGAGCAGCCGCATGCCCGCGATGTCGGTGTCCGCGGTGAGCCCGCCACGATCGACCGGATAGGACTCGAACACCGTCATCGTGTCGAACACCGCTCCCGGCCCGGCCACCCGTTCGATGTCGGTCAGGCCCACGTAGTGGTGATCGAGCAGCGCGGCTTGTTCGGCCTGGATCCGGTCGAGCAGCTGCCCCAAACTCTCGGTGCGGTCGAGCCGGACACGCACCGGCAGCGTGTTGACGAACAGCCCGATCATCGATTCGACGTCCGAAAGTTGCGGAGGCCGTCCGGAGACAGTGGTGCCGAAGGTGACATCCGTCCGGGAGGTCAAGGCGCCCAACACAATCGCCCAGGCCGTCTGGACCACGGTGTTGAGGGTGACTCCGCGCGCCCGCGCCAGGTTCGTCAAGTCGGCGGTCTGTTCCTCGGTCAATTCGCCGAGGACATCTCGTGATTCGGTGTAGCGGCGGCGGGGGTCGGACGGAGCCATCAGAGTCGGCTCGTCGGCGCCGTCGAACGCACGGGCCCAGGCGTCGAGCGAAGCGGTCGGGTCCTGCCGCGCCAGCCACGCCAAGAAGTCCCGATAGGGCCGGACACGAGGGAGCATCGCGTCGTCGCCGTCGGTGGCGTAGAGCACCAGCAACTCCCTCAGGAGCAGCGGCATCGACCAGCCGTCCAGCAGCAGGTGATGGTTGGTCAGCACCAGCCTGAAGCGCTCCGGCCCGATGGTGACCAGCATCCAGCGCAGCAGTGGGGCCCGCGACGGGTCGAACCGGGTCGCGCGGTCCTCGGCCATCAACCGAGTCCACTCTCGATCCCGTTCCCCGTCGTCCAGCCCGGACATGTCCAGCTCCGTCCATGGCGCCTGGACGTCTTCGTCGACCACCTGCACCGGCCCGGTGTCGGTGACGAACGCCGCGCGCAGATTCGCATGCCGGTTCAGCAGCGCCTGCCCGGCTCGGCGCAGCCGCTGCGCATCGACTCGCCCACCCAGTTCGAGGACCAGCTGGACCACATAGGCGTCCACCGACTCCTCGGCGAACACCGCATGGAACAGCAATCCCTCCTGCAACGGAGTCAACGGCCAGACATCGCTCAGCGCCGGATATCCGGTCTCGAGCCGCTCGATATCGGACTGGGTGAGATCGACGAGGTCCAGATCCGACGGCGTCCGTCCGCCGGTCCCGGCGCGGCGGCTGTATGCCGCCAACGCGGTCAGTACCCGGCGCCACGACTCCGCCACCTCGTGCACCTGGTCGGCGGTGAGCACCCCGGCCGGATACGACCACCTCGCCCGCAGCCGCCGCCGGTCGCCGTCGTCCAGGACGAGGGCGTTGATGTCGAGCACCGCCGACATCGGCAGGTCCGGATCGAGCGCACCGGTGAACTCGGCGCCCGAGAGATCCCCGCCGTCGTCCACCGGTAGCCATCCGGCCGACGGCGCTCCTCCGGGCACCTTCGTGGCGACGCGGCCGAGGTAGTTGAATCCGATCTGCGGTGTCGGCATGCTCTCGAGTTCCGGTCCGGTATCGGTGTTGAGATACCGCAGCAAGCCGTAGCCGATCCCGTGGTCCGGGACCTTGCGCAACTGTTCCTTCACCGACTTGACCGCTGCCCCCAGCGCGGGCCCGCCCGCGGTCGCGTCGTCGACATCGATGCCGGACAGATCGAGGCGCATCGGGAAACTCGTGGTGAACCAGCCGACCGTCCGGGCCAGATCCGAGCCGGGGACCGCGCGCTCCTCGCGGCCGTGCCCTTCCAAACCGATCACGACGTCCGCGAGATCGCCGGACGCTACCGTGTCGCGCTCGCGCCGCCACTTCGTCACCGCAACCGCCAGCGCGGCCAGCAGCCCGTCGCTCACCTCGCCGTGGAATGCCGCCGGCACGGTGGTCAACAACGCCTCGGTCACCTCGGGGGGAACATCGATCTCGACCGTGCGGGCAGTGGCGGCCACATCGATCGCGGGGTCGAGGGGGCGGGATCCGATCACCGGATCGTCTCCGGCGGCCATCGCTTTCCAGAATCCGAATTCGGCGCGCCGCTCGGCGCTTCCGGCCGATTCGACCAGCCCGTGGGCCCACCTGCGCATGGACGTCCCGACCGGGGCCAGCTCGGGTGGTTCGCCGGACTCGATCCGCGCCCACGCGATCGCGAGATCCGGCACCAGCACTCGCCAGGACACTCCGTCGACGGCCGTATGGTGCGCCACCACCAGCGCCCGGCCCGGCTCCGTCGTGGCTACCGGGTCGAACCAGACCACCTGCAGCACGACCCCGGCGCCCGGATCGAGCCGGTCCGCGGCGGCGTCCAACTCCGCCGCCACAGAAGCACGGAACTCGGCGCTTCCCGGGGCTTCCGGCATCGCCACCCGACGGATGACGTCCTCGGCTCGAATCGCCCCGGCGGGCAAGGCTTCCCACGCCCAACTTCCGTCGTCGGTCGGGCGCAGCCGCGCGCGCAGCATGTCGTGCCGATCGAGTACCGCCTGCACCGTGCCCACCAGCTGCTGCCGGTCGATCCCCGGCGGCAGTCCGAGCAACACCGCCTGCGAGAAGCGGCCGAACCCAGACCCGGCCCGCTCGAGCAGCCACCGGACGATCGGCGTGACCGGCACCGGCCCCACGCCTCCGCCGGGCAGTTCGGCCGCGAGCGCGGTCGCCGCGGTGCCGCCGCGGACGGCGACCTCGGCCAGCCCGGCGACCGTCTTGCGGTCGAACACGTCGCGCGGGGTGAACACCACACCCGCCGCCCTGGCTCGATTGACCAACTGGATCGACATGAT
>NZ_JBJZOK010000041.1:0-53070 GCF_047200615.1 Nocardia sichangensis | reverse complement strand
CGCCCCCCCCCACCAAACCCCCTTATTCCCGAGCACCGCTTGCCCGGCCTGCCGGCTTGGGGGCCCGGGCGGGGGCGCGCCGGCCGGCGGGTTAGGCGACGAAGGAGCAAGCGGCGGTCGCGCGGACGCGAGCCATAAGGGGCCGCGAACACCCAGCGCCGCAGGCGCTGGAAAAACAAACACAGCTCACACCCACCAGCGCTCGAGGACGCGCGCGACTCCGTCGTCGGTGTTCGATTCGGCGATCTCGTCGGCCGCGGCGAGGGCTTCGGGGTGGGCGTTGCGCATCGCGACACCGTGGCCGGCCATGGTCAGCATGGGGACATCGTTGGGCATGTCGCCGAACGCGACGATGGTCGATTCGTCCACACCGAGCCGCTGGGCGACCACCGCCAGCCCCGCGGCCTTGGTGATGCCGGGCGCGGACAGTTCGATGAGCCCGTGCTCGGTCGAGTAGGTGATGTCGGCGCGTTCGCCGATCAGCGGCGCGAGCACCGTGCGCATGTCCGAGCTGCGCGCACCCGGCAGCCGGATCAGCATCTTGATGGCGGGCGCGTCGATGACCTCCTCCCGGGCGACCGAGGTGTCGTCGGGATTGAGCCAGGCGTGCTCGTACTGGGGCGAGCTGACGAACTGGGGCGTCACCGCGTCGTGCGCGCTCTCGCCGACGCGTTCGGCCGCGAGGCCGCAGCCCGGCAAGGCACGTTCGGCGACGTCGGCGAGCCAGGCGAGCGTCGGCACGTCCAACGTCATGCTGACCAGCACCCGGTCGGCGGCGCTGTCGTAGATCACCGCGCCGTTGCCGCACACGCACAGCGGCGCGTACCCGAGCCCCTGCACCACCGGGTCGATCCAACGTGGTGGACGGCCCGTGGCCAGCACGAACGGCACACCGTCGGCGATCAGGGCGCCCACCGCCGCCTTCGTCCGCGCGGTCACCCGCTCGTCGTGATCGATGAGCGTGCCGTCCACATCGGTGGCGACCATCTTCGGTTTGGGGAGGTGCAGGGGCGTCACCCATTCCATCCTGCCGGACAACCTCCGGCCCGCGCCCGGCCACCGTGCTCGGCTGTGCCCCGGACATGCCCGGATGTCGTGTGGCACGCGCGCCGCGAACCACGTCCTTATGATCGGGGGCTAATACCGACGCTGGCCCGTCCAGCCGAAAGACCAGAGGACTGATGACCGGCTTCCTGCTACGACGCGCGCTCAACTATGTCGTGCTGTTGCTGCTGGCTTCGTTCCTGACGTTCAGTTTGGCGTCCCTGACGTTCCGGCCGCTGGACAGTCTCGAACAACGCAATCCGCGCCCGCCACAGGCAGTGATCGACGCCAAGGCCGAGGAGCTGCACCTCAACGACCCGATCCCGGAGCGCTACATCACCTGGCTGAAGGGCATTCCGCACGGTGACTTCGGCACGACGCTGGCCGGTCAACCGGTCAGCGAGGAGTTGCCGCGGCGGGTCGCGGTGAGTCTGCGGCTGCTGATCGTCGGCTCCCTGGTCGGCACGGTGCTCGGCGTGCTGATCGGCGCGGCGGGGGCGATCCGGCAGTACAAGTTCAGCGACTACTTCACCACCGTGGTGTCGCTACTGATCTTGAGCACGCCGGTGTTCCTGCTCGCGACGCTGCTGAAATACGGTGCGCTGGAAGTAAACTCGCTCACCGGATCGCAGATCTTCCTCTACACCGGCGAGACGTCGGCGAACAAGATCGAAGGATTCGGGCCGCAACTGCTCGACCGCATCCAGCACCTGATCCTGCCCACCAC
This sequence comes from Nocardia sichangensis, assembly GCF_047200615.1. Taxonomy (NCBI): domain Bacteria; kingdom Bacillati; phylum Actinomycetota; class Actinomycetes; order Mycobacteriales; family Nocardiaceae; genus Nocardia; species Nocardia sichangensis. Next base: position 51,299 of record NZ_JBJZOK010000041.1, on the reverse strand, counting down.
CGCGCTGGCCCTCGGTGCGATGGCGGGCTACAGCCGCTACCAGCGCAACGCGATGCTCGACGTGCTGCAGAGCGATTTCATCCGCACCGCCCGCGCCAAGGGGCTCACCCGAAGCAAGGCGCTGTACAAGCACGGCCTGCGCACGGCGCTGATCCCGATGGCCACGCTGTTCGCCTACAGTCTCGGCGCCCTGATCACCGGCGCGACGTTCACCGAGAAGATCTTCGGCTGGCACGGCGTCGGCGAGTGGCTGGTCGACTCGATCAACGCCCAGGATCTGTACGTCGTGGTGACGGTCACCGCGTTCGCCGGCCTGGTCGTGCTGGTGTCGGGTCTGCTGTCCGACATCGTGTACGCGATTCTCGATCCAAGGGTGCGTGTGGGATGACCGAAGCCGAGATCATCGTCCAAGGCGCGCCCGAGGTCGCCGCGACCGGGCGGCGCAAGCTGGTCCTGCGGCGCTTCCTGCGCAACAAACCCGCCGTCGCGGGCGGCATCGTCCTCATCACGCTGTTCGTCGTCAGTTTCGCGCTGCCGCCCTTCCTGCCCTACGACTACCAGCAGCTGGACTACACCGCCCTGCTCAAACCGCCGAGCCCGGAACATCCGTTCGGCACCACCCAGATCGGTCAGGACGTCCTCGCGCAGACCCTGCGCGGACTACAGAAATCCCTGGTCATCGGCCTGTGCGTGGCGCTGTTGTCCACCACGATCGCCGCCACCGCCGGTTCACTGGCCGGACTGCTCGGCGGCTGGACCGACCGGGCGATCATGTGGCTGGTCGACCTGCTGCTGGTGGTCCCGAGCTTCATCATCATCGCGCTGTTCGCGCCGCGCACCAAGGGCAGCGGTTCCATCCTGCTGCTGATCCTCCTGCTGTCCTGCTTCGGCTGGATGATCTCGGCGCGGATCGTGCGCGGCCTGACGCTGAGCCTGCGTGATCGCGAATTCGTCCGGGCCGCGCGGTACATGGGCGCGCCCACCCGCACGGTGATCCTCAGCCACGTCATCCCGAACATCGCCTCGATTTTGATCATCGACACCACCCTCACCGTCGGCTCGGCGATCATGGCCGAAACGGGGCTGAGCTTCCTCGGTTTCGGCGTGCAGCCGCCGGACGTGTCGCTCGGCTCGCTGATCGCCGCGGGGACCAAATCAGCGTTGACTTATCCCTGGCTGTTCCTGTTCGCAGGTGGTCTGCTGATCATCACCGTGCTGTGCGCCAACCTCGTCGGTGACGGACTGCGCGACGCGTTCGATCCCGGCGCGAAGCGGGCTCGGTCGAAGAAGAAGGCGAAGGCATGACGACGACGACCTCCACCGCGCCACTGCTGGAGATCACCGATCTGCGGGTGTCCTTCCCCAGCGAGGAGGGCCGCATCGACGCGGTACGCGGCGTCGACTACACGGTCTCCGACGGCGAGGTGCTCGCCATCGTCGGTGAATCCGGTTCGGGCAAGTCGGTGTCCTCGCTGGCGGTGATGGGGTTGCTGCCGGAGCAGGCGCGGATCACCGGTTCCATCCGGTTCCGCGGACGCGAATTGCTCGGGCTGGGCGACCGCGAACTGTCCAAGCTGCGCGGCAGTTCCATCAGCATGGTGTTCCAGGACCCGCTCTCGGCGCTCACGCCGGTCTACCGGGTGGGCGATCAGATCGCCGAAGCCCTGCTGGCGCACGGCAAGGCGAGCAGAGGCGATGCCGCGAAGCGCGCGGTGGAGCTGCTCGACCTGGTCGGTATCCCGGACCCGGAAGTGCGGGCCAAGGCGTTTCCGCACGAGTTCTCCGGTGGCCAGCGCCAGCGCGTCGTCATCGCGATGGCGATCGCGAACGATCCGGCGCTGATCATCTGCGACGAGCCGACCACCGCGCTGGACGTGACAGTGCAGAAGCAGATCCTCAATCTGCTGCGCAAAGCGCGCGACATCACCGGCGCGGGCGTCATCATGATCACCCACGACATGGGCATCGCCGCGACCCTGGCCGATCGGGTCGCCGTCATGTACGCGGGCAAGATCGTCGAAACCGCCACCGCGAGCGAGCTGTTCAACGCGCCGCGGATGCCGTACACCGTTGGTCTGCTCGGCTCGATCCCGCGCATGGACGGTCCGCCGCGGCGACCGCTGATCCCGATCGTCGGCGCCCCGCCCGCCATGCACGCGCTGCCGCCGGGCTGCTCGTTCGCACCGCGCTGCCCGGTGTCGATCGGCGAATGCCGGGCGGCGGAACCGCCGCTGGAGGCAGTCGAACCGGGTCATACCGCCGCCTGCATCCGCACCGCCGAGGTCGGCACCGACGAGCTGTTCGACGCCTATCGGCGCGAGATCGCCGAGCCGGAGGCCGAAGCGCAGGTGGAGTCGGACGTCGTTTTGCGGGTTTCGGACCTGGTGAAGGTCTTCCCGATCACCTCCGGTGTGGTGCTGCGCCGCCGCAAGGGGGAGATCAGGGCGGTCGACGGCATCAGCTTCGAGGTCCGCGGCGGGCGCACCTTGGCGCTGGTCGGTGAGTCCGGCTCCGGCAAATCGACCACGCTCACCCAGATCCTCGATCTGGTCCCGCCGCAATCGGGCGCCATCGAGATCATGGGCAACGACGTCGGATCCCTGAGCAAGGCGCGCAAACGGGAGATCCGCCGCAAGATGCAGATCGTCTTCCAGGACCCCACCGCCTCCCTCGACCCCCGCCTGCCGATCTTCGACGCCCTCGCCGAGCCGTTGCGCATCGACGGGCGGCCGCGCGCCGAGATCGCCCGCCGGGTACCGGAACTGCTCGAAAAGGTGGGTCTGCGCCCGGAACACTCCGACCGTTACCCCGGCGACTTCTCCGGCGGCCAGAAACAGCGCATCAGCATCGCCCGCGCACTCGCGCTGGACCCGGAGCTGCTGGTGCTGGACGAACCGGTCTCCTCGCTGGACGTCTCGATCCAGGCGGGTGTGCTGAACCTGCTACGCGATCTGCAGACCGAGCGCGGCCTCTCCTATCTGTTCGTCTCACACGATCTGTCCGTGGTGCGGAACCTGGCCCACGACATCGCGGTCATGTATCGCGGGAAGATCGTGGAGTACGGCCCGGCGGAGCAGATTTTCGCCGCCCCGCAACACGAGTACACGCGGGCGCTGATCGACGCGGTGCCGGTGCCGGCAGTCAGCAGATAGGTAGGAGGGCGCGATGCGGATCCGATCCATCCGGGGCTGTGGTCGCCCGCGCTCGACGCGCTGGGCGATTCCCGTCGTCGCGCTCGGACTCGTGGTCGCCGGGTGCGGCGCAGACGGCGCCGAGTCGGCGACCGGCCTGTCCGACGAGCTCGGCACGACCAGCGACATCAATCCGAAAAGCCCCGACGAGCTGCGCGAAGGTGGAAATCTCCGCCTGGCCACCACCACGTTCCCAGCGAACTGGAACACGCTGTCCAACGACGGGAACGACGGCGAGATCGCGGACATCGAGCGGCCGCTGATGCCGCGCGCGTTCACCACCGACGCTGCGGGCCGACTCACGGTCAACACCGACTACTTCACCGACGTCCAGCTCACCGGCACCGATCCACAGCAGGTCACCTACACCATCAACCCGAAGGCGGTGTGGTCCGACGACGTCCCGATCACCTGGGAGGACATCCGTTCCCAGGCGAACGCGCTCAGCGGCGCGGATAAGCGCTTTCTGATCGCCATCACCAGCGGGTTCGACCGAGTCGAGAAGGTCGAGCGCGGCGTCGACGACCGGCAAGCCGTCGTCACGTTCAAGCAGCACTACGCGGAATGGCGTGGCCAGTTCGCCGGGAACATGGCGCTGTTCCCCAAGTCGGTGACCGCCGATCCGGAGGCGTTCAACCACAGACTGGTCGACCATATGGGTCCGACGGCAGGCCCATTCGTGATCGAGTCCACCGACCGCGGCCAAGGCCGCATCGTCTTGGCACGCAACCCGAAATGGTGGGGCGATCGGCCGAAGCTGGACACCATCACCTACAGCGTGCTCGACCGAGCCGCGTGGGTCGGCGCCCTGCAGAACAACGAACTCGACGCGGTGCGGCTGAGCACTATCGACGACGTCAAGACCGTCCGCAACACCTCGGGTATGGTTGTGCGCCGGGCACCGGGTAATCGCTGGCGCCACATCACGTTCAACGGTGCCCCCGGCTCCATCCTCGCCGATCCGAAACTGCGCATGGCCATCTCGAAGGCCATCGACCGCCAGGGCATCGCCACCGCCACCCAGAACGGTCTGGTGGAGCACCCTCAGCCGTTGAACAATCACATCTTCCTGCAAGGACAGGAGGGTTACCGCGACAACAGCCTCGGCTACGACGCCGCGGCCGCGGCGAAGGAACTCGACGACCTGGGCTGGAGACTCAACGGTGACGTGCGGGAGAAGGACGGGCGCAAGTTGGTCGTCCGCGACGTCATGTACAACGACCCCACGTGGGTACAGATCGCCCAGATCATTCAACAAAACCTGGCCGCCGTCGGTGTCGGGCTGGTGATCGATACCAAGCCGGGCGCGGGGTACTTCACCGAGGTCATCCAGCCCGGAGATTTCGATGCCGCGCAATTCGTATTCTCCGGCGACGCGTTCCCGCTCAGCAGCATGCCGCAGATCTACGCTTTTCACCCCGACGATCTGCAGGGCAACTACGGTCGCATCGGAGCTCCGGAACTGAACGCCTTGATCGATCGCGCCCTCTCCGAGCTGGACCCGGCGAAGGCCATCGAGCTGGCCAACCAGGTCGACCGCGCGGTCTTCGAAGAGGGCCATTCCCTGCCGCTGACCCAGTCCGAGGGTAATTTCGGCGTCCGCGGCGACATCGCCAACTACGGGTCTCCCGGGCTTGCGTCGTACGACTACACCAAGATCGGTTTCCTGAAGTAGACACGCAGCAGCGCTGCGGGAAGGAGCGAACCATGCGGATTCGTTCACTGACGACACGACTGGCGATAGCCGCCGTCGCGATCGGGTTGGTGGCCTCCGGGTGTAGCTCGGACGACGAGGGCGCGCCCGCAGGCTCGGCTGCCGAACTCGGCACCACCAACGACATCAACCCGCACGATGTCAGCGAGCTGCGCGAAGGCGGCAACCTCCGGCTGGCGATTTCGACGTTGCCCGCCAATTGGAACGCCTTGTCCAACGATGGCAACGACGCCGAGACCGGCGCCATCGAACGGCCGATGCTTCCGCGCGCGTTCCGCACCAACGCGGCGGGCGAGCTCTCGGTCAACACCGACTACTTCACCGACGTACAGCTCACCAAGACCGATCCGCAGCAGGTCACCTACACCATCAATCCCAAGGCGGTGTGGTCCGACGGCACCCCGATCACCTGGGAGGACATCCAGTCCCAGGCGAACGCGCTCAGCGGCGCCGACAAGTCGTTCCTGATCGCCAACAACAGTGGGTTCGACCGGGTCGAGAAGGTCGAGCGCGGCGTCGACGACCGGCAGGCGATCATTACGTTCAAGCAGCACTACGCCGAATGGCGCGGGCAGTTCGCGGGCAATACATTCCTGTTCCCGAAGTCCGTCACGGCCACTCCCGCGGCGTTCAACAAGGGTTTGGTCGACGGCATCACGCTGACCGCGGGGCCGTTCCTCGTGCAGTCCACCGATAGGGCACAGGGACGTATCGTGCTCGGCCGCAACCCCAAGTGGTGGGGTGACACACCCAAACTCGACACGATCACCTTCAGCGTGCTCGACTCCTCCGCGCAGCTGCCCGCGTTGCAGAACAACGAGATCGACGCGGTGGGCCTCGGCACCCGCGACGAGCTGCGCACGGCGCGAAACACGCCGGGTATCGCCATCCGGCGCGCACCGGGCAACAGCTGGAACCACTTCACCTTCAACGGCGCCCCCGGCTCCATCCTCGCGGATCCGAAACTGCGCGTTGCGATCTCGAAGGCCATCGACCGGCAGGGCATCGTCACCGCCATCCAGAACGGCCTGGTGGAGCACCCGAAGCCGCTGAACAACCACGTGTACATCCAGGGCCAGGCGGGTTACCAGGACAACAGCCTCGGCTTCGATCCCGCCGCCGCGGCGAAGGAACTCGACGACCTGGGCTGGAAGCTCAACGGCGATGTCCGGGAAAAGGACGGCCGCAAACTCGAGATCCGCGACGTCATGTACCAGGAGGACACCTGGGTGCAGATAGCGCAGATCATCCAGCAGAACCTGGCGTCGATCGGGGTCAAGCTGAACATCGAAACCAAGCCGGGCAAGGGCTTTTTCACCGAGGTGATCCAGCCGGGCAACTTCGACGTGGCCCAGTGGACCTGGGTGGGTGACCCGTTCCCGCTCGGCAGCATCAACCAGATCTACGGATACAACCCGAACGATCTGCAGGGCAACTACGGTCGCATCGGATCACCGGAACTGAACGCGCTGATCGAGCAGACGGTATCCGAACTCGACCCGAACAAGGCCAGGGAACTGGCGAACCAGGTCGACCGCAAGGTGTTCGAGGAAGGTCACTCGCTGCCCCTGATGCAGTCCGCGGGCAATCTCGCGGTGCGCGCCGACTTGGCCAACTATGGCGCACCCGGCCTGGCGTCCTACGACTACACGAAAGTCGGCTTCTTGAAGTGAGTTCCGGACCGGGCCATCCGCTGGCCTATCCGATCACCGTGACGATCGGCGCCCTCGCGGTCTGTGCCGCTTGGGCGCCGTTCGGCACTCTGGATCAGGTGGCGGCGATCGCTGCCGTCGCGCTCGGCGTCTGCGGGTACACCGGATATCGGCTCGCCCTCGCATTCGGCATACTCCGATTCCGTCGTCCGTCCACCGCGCCGACCGTTCGGGTTGCCCGCATCCGTCAGCAGCATCGCTTGGTCGGCCGGTCGTGGTTGGAGGTGGGCGGCACAGGTCGCCCGCGGTGGGTTCCGGTGTACTTCGATCCTGCGCTGGTCAACCTCACCGAAACCGAAGGGGAACTCACCGACCGCACGATTCACGTCGCGGGACGACGCCTCTACCCGTCCGGCCGCATGCGCGACGTCGAACCGCCCGGCCGTCTCATCGACAACCCCAGCCGCCCCGACCCCGGCGCACCCGCCCACGTCGCGAAGGCCACCCGCCTGCGGCGCCGCCTCCTGCTCGACTCCCAATCCACTGTCGCCGCCCCCATCGCCGCCCTCCTGTGGGTCTACCTCGACGGTGGCGGCTTCTCGGTCTTTCTGGCCGCCACCACAATTGCCGCCGCCTGCACGATCTGGCTCTCCGCCGTGCAGGGCTCCGACCCCACCTGACCGCCCGACCACGAGCACCGCAGCGCCGATTGTTCGCATTCGTAGGAGTGCACGTGAGGCCGTCCGTCTGTGCGACCGCACGCCCGCGTCGCGAGAGTGAGGTTGTGCATGGCGCGCATCGACGATCACCGATAGACCACCGTGCTCGAGACCGGCGGTGGGACGAATCCTGCGACGCCCACCGCCGGTACGATCAGGCCGACAGTACTAGTCGATGCCGAACGGCGCGGCGTAGCGAACCGTGCCGCGCGGTGGCGAGTGCGCCGGGTCCAGCGTCAGCGCCATCAACGCCTCATCCGGCACCTCGATACTCAGGCCGATGCCGTACTCGGACGCCCGGCCGAAGCCGAAGCGCGGGTAGTACATCGGATGACCGAGCACGATGACGAAAAGCTCGTTCATCTGCGCGGCAGCCGCGAGCCCGGCTCGGATCGCGGCGGAACCGGCGCCGGTTTTCTGGTAGCCGGGCAACACCGCGCACGGGCCCAGGCACAGCGCGGGCGTGGTGTCCACGTGGCAGCGAGTCAGCAGCGCGAAGCCGACCGGCGTGCCGTCCGGCAGCGTGCTGACGATCGACAGGCCGTCGATCCATGCCGGGTCGTCGCGCAGTGCGTCGACCAGCTCGGCCTCCTCGGCTCGCTCGAAGGCCGCGACGTTGATCTCGTGGATCGCGGGGATATCAGCGTCGGTTTCGGCGCGCACGCGCCAATCGATGGTGGAACTCAACTCGGATTCTCCGTGTTCATGATGGCCGGGCCCGGTCGCGGACACAGCACCACCGTCACAGGAGCCCAAGGGCTCGGCACAAACGCCGGACGAAAAGGATCAGACCGGGACCCGGGACGAATGGACAGTCCGGGCGTCGTGCGTGACGGCGGGCTTCGGCGCGGTCATCCCGCCCCACCTCCTCGGCGTGGTCTCCACCTCGAATATGAACAAGCGATGCTAGCTCGCCGGGAGGCGGGTGGGCCACCGATTAAAGTTACGGCAAATTGGTCTGACCACTTGTCCTCCTGACCACTGAGGCGCACAGTAGACGCATGGCGTTGCAACCTGTGGTCAAGCGATCGGTGTCGGCGGACGTGTTCGAGCAGATCGCCGCGGACGTGCTCAGCGGTGAGCTGGCTCCCGGGGCGACCTTGCCCAGTGAGCGGCAGTTGGCGGAGGCGCTCGGGGTGTCCCGGCCCGCGGTGCGGGAAGCCTTGCAGCGGCTGGCCGCGGCCGGGCTGGTGTCGGTGCGCCAGGGAGACGCGACGACCGTGCTGGACTATCGGCGCGGCGCGGGGCTCGAGGTTCTGCCCAGGCTGCTGGTGCAGGCCGGGGAACTGGACCCCGCGGTCGCACGCAGCATTCTGGAGGCCCGCTTGCACAACGGGCCGAAGGTGGCGGAGCTGGCCGCGCGCCGGGTCGGCGCGATCGGCGCGGGCGAGGTTCGTCCCCTGCTGGAGGCTTCCCTCGAAGCGCTTGCCGCCGAACAGGATCCGATCGCACAGCAACGGCATGCGATGGAGTTCTGGGATCACGTCGTGGACGCGGCCGACTCGATCGTGTTCCGGCTGATGTTCAACATGTTGCGCGCCGCCTATGAACCGGCGCTCGCGGCGCTGGCCCCGATCATGTCCGCCGAGGTGGGCAACGTCGAGGCATACCGCGAACTGGCCGCCGCCATCGCCGCGGGCCGGCCGCAGAAGGCCGCCGGCACTGCTCGGGCGCTGCTCGAGCCGGCGACCACCGTCCTGATCGAGGTCCTCGGCGGACCGCCGGTCACGCACAGCTAGGAACGATCATGACCAAACCGAAAGCATCCGAACAGGCTTCGATCGACACGGACGCACGGGCGCGGGTACGCAGGGATGAGCGGGCGCTGCGGCGCGGACTCACCCTCGGCCAGGCATTCGAAGAATTCCTCCGGCACCCCTCGCCGTGGATGATCGGGACCACGCTGGTGGGCGCGCTGATCGCTCGCGTCGTCGTCGGCGATTGGCAGCTCACCGACCTGCTGGTCCCCGCCGTGATGCTGGCGGTGTTCCCGGTGTTCGAGTGGATCGTGCACGTCACGGTGTTGCATTGGCGGCCACGGCGGCTCGGCCCGATCGCACTCGACAGCGAACTGGCCCGCAAGCACCGGGAGCATCACGTGGATCCGCGCGACATCCCGCTGATCTTCATCCCGACGAAAACGCTGGCGGTGCTGGTCGTGGTGTTGATCGCGCTGGCGGCCTTCGCCTTTCCCCGTTCGGGCCTCGGCCTGACCTTTCTGATCACCATCACCCTGCTCGGCCTGGGCTACGAGTGGACGCACTACCTGATCCACACCGATTACAAGCCGAAAGGTTCGCTCTACCGGGCGGTTTGGCGCAACCATCGCCACCACCACTACAAGAACGAGCACTACTGGTTCACGGTCACCAGTTCCGGCACCGCCGACCGCCTCTTCGGCACCTACCCCGACCCGGCCACGACCGAGACCTCACCCACGGCACGTAATCTGCACTCCGCCTGATCCAAGCAGGTGCCGCCCCGCGATAAGTCAGCCGGGGCGGCCCCCCGGCGCGCATACCCACGACCGCACTACCCGCACCGGGCATTCGGACCGCTGCGCGACCAAGGCGGTCCGGCGACGACTCCACCGGGTGGCACGCCGGTGAGCTCGCCCAACGGCCGCAGTCGCCACGACGCCGACAGCGACGGGTCCGCGATGACTACCCCGGGCGCCGCTCAGCGATCCGGGTGGCGCTTCGTCACAACGCCGACCGTCTCGCGACGAGTTCATGAAGCAAACAGGTCCGTAGCCAAGAAGCGGGTACACGCCACGGGCCCGATCACCGCGAGCGAGTAGACCCCGCATGCAAATCGGCGGTAGTACGCCAACTCTCACCGCGTCGCGAGCAAACGCTCCGCGATCGTGCGCGCACGATGGGCCGCCTCCGGAGTTCCCTCACGGACCGCGGTGACGATCGCTCCGTCGACCAGCAGCGCGAGTTCGGCGGCCAGCACCTCAGCGTCGGATCGCCCCGCTTCGGTGAGCAGTTCGTTCAAGTACTCGATCACGCGGCGCTTGTGCCGATCGGCGACCTGATGGGCAGCACTCTCGCGATCGGCCACCTCGACCATGGTGTTGATGAACGCGCAGCCGCGAAAGTCGTTGCGGGCGAACCGTTCGGCCAGAGCGTCGAAGACCGCGAGCGGGCGGGCGTCGGGGTCGACGGTCTGTTCGACCGATTCGCGCAACCAGTCCAGCCACCGGCGGTCGCGATCCTCCAGCACAGCGACGACCAAGTCGTCCTTGCTCGCGAAGTGGCGATAGAAGGAAGCCCGGCCGACGCCGGACTCCTGGAGCAGGCGATCGATGCCTACGGCACGAATGCCTTCGGCATAGAACAGTTCTTCCGCCGTGGTGAGCAAACGTTGCTTGGCCCGGGTTGGCATAACGCCACGGTAGCAGAACGGAACTGATCAGTACCATTCGACTTGACCAATACGGAAACAATCGGTACCGTCTCGATTCGGAACCGATCGGTACCATCTTGTCCGAGCTGGAGGCTTCGATGTCCCGCCTGCCCCTTGTGTCCACCGACTCCGCCGACGCCGAGCAGGCCGATCTGCTCGCCGAGGTACAGCGCCAGTTGGGCCGGGTCCCGAATCTCTACGCCGCCATGGCGAACAGCCCCGCCACCCTGCGCGGATACCTGAACCTGCGCGACGCGCTGACCAAGGGAAAGCTCTCCGCCCGGGTGCGCGAGCAACTCGCCCTTCTGGTCGCCAGCGAGAACGGCTGCGACTACTGCACCGCCGCGCACACCATGCGCGCCGACCGGATGGGTTTCACCGAGCAGGCGATCGTCGACACCCGCGCGGCGCGCGCCGACGACCCGCACGCCGACGCGATCCTGCGCGTCGCCCGTGACGTGCTCCGCTCCCGCGGCCGGCTCGACGACGCCGCGCTCGCCTCGGCGCGCGCCCGTGGCGTCAGCGACGCCGAACTGAGCGAGATCGTCGGCCATGTCGCACTGAACGTCTTGTCCAACTACTTCAACCATGTCGCCGAGCCGGAACTCGACTTCCCGCCCGCGGCACCGACGAAAGGCACGGCAATGGAAGCGAAATGGCGGCCCGCGAGCAAGGTTGTCCTGGTCGAGGGTTACTCCCTGGTGGACCGTGAGGGCCGGGCCGCACGCACCGTCGATGACGTCCACATCGCGATCGAGGGCGGATTCCTGCACGTCAAGGTATCGGACTCGGCCGATGTGCAAGTGGTCTCGGCACCCGCCGTCGCGCTGGTGACCTACCGCTGATCCCGACCCGCACAGCCCGGTCCGCGACTCGTCGCGGGCCGGGCTTTCGTCTGCTCCGGACTTGACGTGTAGATACCCTAGGGGGGTAGGGTAAAACTCGAGAAGCAGACGAACCAGCAGGAGGACACCGACCATGAGCACCACCACCGTGACCGTCACCGGCATGACCTGCGGCGGCTGCGCCGCATCGGTCCGCACCGAGATCGGCCGCATCTCCGGCGTCGAGTCGGTGGCCGTCGACCTCGCCGACGGGCTGGTGACCGTAGATAGCGCGACCCCGATCGAACGCGCCGAACTCACCGCGGCGGTGGTTCGCGCCGGCTACGCGGTCGCAGGCTGACGGACGGAGTACTCCGATGAACGCGACCATCAAATTCGGCGGTTTCGCCCTCGGCCTCGCCGCGGTCTTCGGGATCGCACTCGCGGCCGGTGCGACCATCGGGCCGGAGCCCACCGAACCCGCCGCCCACGACTCGAACGCACACGGCGCCGCCCAAGGCGAGGACCACGCACTACCTGGAGGAATGATGGCGACCGACCGCGGCTACACCTTGCGGCTGGACACCACCCGAGCCACCGCCGCGGCGAACGTACCGCTGCGCTTCACCATCCTCGACCGGGACGGAAAGCCCGTCACCCGCTACGTGCGCAGCCACGAGAAGGATCTGCACCTGATCGTCGTGCGCCGTGATATGGCCGCCTTCCAGCACGTCCACCCGGTGCTCGGCGCCGACGGGACCTGGAGCGTCCCACTCGACCTCAGCCGCGCCGGTGACTATCGCGTGTTCGCCGACTTCACTCCGCAGGGCGGCGAGAACCTGACACTCGGCGCGGACCTGCTGGTGGCGGGCGTCTACGACCCACAGCAGCTGCCCGCGGCGACCTCCACCACCAACGTCGGCGACTACATCGTGACGCTGGACGGCACCGTAGTTCCCGGCCGGGCTTCCAAGGTGACGCTGTCGGTGAGCCGCGCGGGCAAGCCGGTGACCGACCTACAGCCCTACCTCGGCGCTTACGGGCATCTGGTGGCCCTGCGCGCCGCCGACCTGGGCTATCTGCACGTCCATCCGGAAGGCCACCCCGGCGACGGCGTGACCGCGGCCGGACCCGGCATCACCTTCGCCGTCACGGCGCCGAGCGCGGGCGACTACCGCCTGTTCCTCGACTTCCAGCACGAGGGCGTGGTCCGCACCGCCGAATTCACCTTGGCCGTCGCGCCGGGTACCCCCGCCGTAGACGCCTCGAGCCACAACGAACACACTGGTCAGCAGCAGGCGCCGGACGGCCACGTGCACTGACCCGCCGACCGCCGCACAGAACGGAGCACCCACGATGACCACCGCGACACAACCGCAGCCCTCCGGGCAGGTCGAACTCGTGATCGGTGGAATGACCTGCGCGTCCTGCGCCGCCCGGATCGAGAAGAAACTCAACAAGCTCGACGGCGTCACCGCGACCGTGAACTACGCCACCGAGAAGGCCCGGGTGGACGTCACCGGTGACGTCTCGCCCGACGACCTGATCGCCACCGTCGAACAAGCGGGCTACACCGCCGCCCTGCCCGAGCCCCCGAAGCCACAAGAAATCGCCGCCGAGGAAGATCCCGCGGCGAGCCTGCGCACCCGCCTGCTGATCTCCGTGGCGCTGTCGGTGCCGGTGATCGCCATGGCGATGATCCCGGCCTTGCAGTTCACCAACTGGCAGTGGCTGTCACTGACCTTGGCCGCGCCGGTCGTGGTGTGGGGCGCGCTGCCGTTCCACCGCGCGGCGTGGACCAATCTGCGCCACGGCGCCGCGACCATGGACACCCTGATCTCGATGGGAACGCTGGCCGCACTGGGCTGGTCGCTGTACGCCTTGTTCTGGGGCACCGCGGGCAGGCCGGGCATGACGCACCCGTTCGAGTTCACCATCTCCCGGATGGACGGCACCGGCAGCATCTACCTGGAGGCCGCGGCGGGAGTCACCACGTTCATCCTGGCCGGACGCTTCTTCGAGGCGCGCGCCAAACGGCGGGCGGGTGCGGCGCTGCGTGCCCTGCTCGAGCTGGGGGCCAAGGAGGTCTCGGTTCTGCGCAACGGAACCGAGCTGCGCATTCCGGTGGAGCAGCTGACGGTCGGCGACCGGTTCGTGGTGCGGCCGGGCGAGAAGATCGCCACCGACGGCGTCGTGGTGGAAGGTTCCTCGGCCGTCGACGCCTCGATGCTCACCGGTGAGTCGGTGCCGGTGGAGGTCGGCACGGATGACGCCGTGGTCGGCGCGACCGTCAACGTGGGCGGCCGGATCGTGGTGCGCGCCATCAGGATCGGTTCCGACACGCAGCTGGCGCAGATGGCGAAGCTCGTCGAGGACGCGCAGACCGGTAAGGCGCAGGCGCAACGGCTGGCCGACCGGATCTCCGGAATCTTCGTGCCGATCGTCATCGCGCTGTCGGTCGCGACGCTCGGATTCTGGCTCGGCACCGGCGGTTCGGTGGCCGCGGCGTTCACCGCCGCGGTGGCAGTGCTGATCATCGCCTGCCCGTGCGCGCTCGGACTGGCCACGCCGACCGCGCTGATGGTCGGCACGGGACGCGGCGCGCAGCTGGGCATCCTGATCAAGGGTCCCGAGGTGCTGGAGTCGACCCGGCGGGTGGACACGATCGTGCTGGACAAGACCGGCACCGTCACCGCGGGCAAGATGACGCTGCTCGATGTCTTCGCGGCCGAGGGTGAGCAGGTCGAACGGATTCTGGAACTGGCCGGGGCGCTGGAGGATTCCTCCGAGCACCCGATCGCCCAGGCCATCGCCAAGGGCGCCCGCGAGCGGGTGGGTGAGCTGAAGCCGGTCGAGGATTTCGCGAACGTCGAGGGCCTGGGCGTGCAGGGCACGATTGACGGGCACGCGGTGGTCGTCGGCCGCGCGCGGCTGCTCGCCGACTGGTCACAGCATCTCGACGACGACCTGACCCGGGCGATGCGCGCGGCCGAAGCCGAAGGAAAGACCGCCGTCGCGGTCGGCTGGGACGGCGAGGCGCGCGGCGTGCTCGTGGTGGCCGACGCGGTGAAACCCACCTCGGCCGAGGCGATTTCCCAGCTGCGCGCCCTCGGGCTCACCCCGATCATGCTGACCGGCGACAACCGGGCCGCCGCCGACGCGATCGCCGCGCAAGTCGGTATCGATGAGGTGATCGCGGAGGTGCTGCCGCAGGACAAGGTCGACACCGTCAAGCGGTTGCAGGCCGAGGGCAAAGTGGTCGCGATGGTCGGCGACGGTGTGAACGACGCCGCGGCACTGGCCCAGGCCGACCTGGGCCTGGCCATGGGCACCGGCACCGACGTGGCCATCGAGGCGGGCGATCTGACCTTGGTCCGCGGCGACCTGCGGGCGGCGGCGGACGCGATCCGCCTGTCCCGCCGCACCCTCACGACGATCAAAGGCAACCTGTTCTGGGCCTTCGCCTACAACGTGGCCGCGATCCCGCTGGCCATGGCGGGATTGCTGAACCCGATGCTCGCGGGCGCCGCGATGGCGTTCTCCTCGGTCTTCGTCGTCAGCAACAGCCTGCGGTTGCGCGGCTTCCGCTCGACAGCCCGATAACACGGAACCGGAGGACCGGTGAGCGACAACGCTACCGAGAGCGAGCCGCTCCGCGGATTCGCCAGCGACAACAACGCCTCCGTGCACCCGGAGATCATGGCGGCGCTCGCCGCTGCCAACGAGGGCCACCAGCCGGCCTACGGCGCGGACGTCCACACCGCCCGGCTACGCGAGCTGATCAAAGGGCATTTCGGCGAGCGTGCCGAGGTCTATCCGGTCTTCAACGGCAGCGGCGCGAACGTGGTCGGGTTGCAGGCGATGTGCGACCGGTGGAGCGCCGTGATCTGCCCGGAGTCCGCGCACATCCACCTGGACGAGTGCGGCGCACCCGAGAAGGTGGCCGGGCTGAAAGTGATCCCGGTGCCCACTCCGGACGGCAAGCTGACGCCGGAGTTGCTCGACCGGTACGCATGGGGCTTCGGCGATCAGCACCACGCCCAGCCCAAGGTCGTCTCCATCACCCAGAGCACCGAACTCGGCACCCTCTACACGCCCGGTGAGATCGCGGCGATCGGCGCGCTGGCGCGTGAGCGCGGCATGCTGCTGCACGTGGACGGCGCCCGGCTGGCCAACGCGGCCGCCGCGCTCGACCTGCCGCCGCGCGCGTTCACCACTGACGCCGGGGTGGACGTGCTGTCGTTCGGCGGCACCAAGAACGGCCTGATGCTCGGTGAGGCGATCGTGGTGCTCGACCCGGACGCGGTGCGCGGCGTGCAGTACCTGCGCAAGGCCGCGTTGCAGCTGGCCTCCAAGATGCGGTACGTGTCGGCGCAGTTCGTCGCGCTGCTGGAAGGTGACCTGTGGCTACGCAACGCGCGGCACGCCAACGCGATGGCGGCCCGGCTGGCCACGGCCGTCGCCCGGGTCCCCGGCGTCGAGATCGTACGGCCGGTGCAGGCCAACACCGTCTTCGCCATACTGCCCCGGGAGGTCGCCGAGCGGCTGCGGAAACGCTTCCGCTTCCACACCTGGGACGAGCGCACCGGCGAGGTCCGTTGGATGTGCTCGTTCGACACCACCGAAGCCGGCGTGGACGCCTTCGCGACGGCGATCGCCGAGGAAATGGCCGCTCAGGACGCGTTCCCGGAAACCGCGGGCAACCGAGCACGATGATGAAACACCGGACGGGACGGCACACGTGGTGTCGTCCCGTCCGGGCATCCGCCAGGAGGTCTCATGCGCATAACGCCATGGGCGAGCATACCTCTGGCACACCGAATTCCGAAACGAAAAAAGCTCAGCCGCGCAGCGTGGTGACCGTGACCAGCGACGGTTGGATGAATGCCCCGTAGACCTCGATCGACACCCCGCCGGTCGGGGTTTCGGCGGCCCATTGGGCGTGCTCGGTGATCCCTTCGCCGAGAAGCGCTTTCGCTCCGGGCGACCATGCGACGGCCACCTGGCTCAGCACCGGTCCGAGGTTCAGGTTCGCGATCGCCGCGGATTCACCGTTGTCGAAGTAGACCTCCGTGCCACCGGGGAACGGATTCACCGCGACCGCCGAGGCACTCGCCCCGCCGAACGCCGCTGCCGAACCTCCCGCTACGAGCGCGACCAAGACCGTCATGACCCGTCGACGCATCCGAATCCCCTTTTCGTGTATACGCACTGACCACGCGGCCAGTCATGTCACCCTTGCCGAGCAGGCAGCGTTCGGCAATTCGATGTGAGGCCAATCACATATACCCTATGACGTGCGCATCGCGGCATCGAATGCCCGCACATTGTCGGCAGCCCATTCGGCGAAAGTTCGCGCCCGCCCGAGTATCCGCCGCACGTCGTCGGTGACGATCGCGTTGTGTCCCGCACGCACATAGGCTTGCCCCGCAAGCGCACCGTCCGCGAATTCGGCGGACATTCCGGACGCGAGCATGTGTCGCCGCGCTTCGGTTTCCGGAATGTCGGCAACCTCCACCGTTCGGCCGGTCACGGTAGCCAAAGTGGCGGCCAAATCGTGCGTGGTGAGCAATTCTGGCCCGGTGAGGGTGTAGATCCGGCCCGCGTGCTCGGCGGAAACCAGCGCTTCGGCGGCGACACCGGCGACGTCACGAGGATCGATCACACCCTGTGCGGCGGAGCCGGTCATATTCGGCACCGGCTGCCCGGCATGAATCGCGGCGGCCCAGCTCAGGGTGTTGGAGGCAAAAGCGCTGGGGCGCAGAATAGTCCAGTCGACTCCGCTCTCGCGTGCGGCTTGCTCACCGGGCAAATGCCAGGTTCCGACCCGGCCGAGTCCGGCATCTCCGGTGCCGATGGCGGAAAGTTTGACGATCCTGGCAACTTTCGCGTCCCGCGCGGTGGCGATGAGTGCCCGGTCGGCCTCCACATATTCCGGGCCCAGCACGCCGACGACGAACGCGGCCTCCGCACCGGCCATCGCCTTCGCCATGGACGCGAGGTCGGTGTAATCGCCGCGCACCACTTCTACCCCGGCGGGCACCTCCGCCCGGTCCGGGTTTCGGGTGACGGCCCGGACCGATATCCCCCGCTCGCTCAGCTGCCGGACGATTTCACTGCCGATGGTGCCGGTCGCACCCGTGATCACGATCATGTGGACCACCGTGCCGGGCGTTCGCGCAGGTCTCTAGGAAATTCCGGCACACCTGGCGCGGCAGCGACTGCCTACAGTGGATCCGGTGATCACCCTGCCGCGCGTCGTGACCGCCGATCTGGTCGAGACGTCCGAACCCGCACCGGAGTCGCTGCGGCCGTGGCTGGTCGAACTCGGCCGCATCCCCACCGTGCTCGACCTCTCCGAGCCGTTCGCGCACATTCCGCAGACGGCCACCACGATCGTGCTGCGCGCCGAACACGGAGATGCCGGAGCCACCCGCGCCGCGCTCGTCGTCGGCCCGCAGACGAAGGCCAGCTACTCGCGCGCGAGCAAACCCGCAGGTTGCGTGCGCCTTCGACTCGCGCCCGGTGCCGTCCCCGCCCTGCTCGGAGTCCCTGCGGCGGACCTCACCGATCGCGTAGCGCGACTGGACGACCTACCCGGCCCGGTCGCGCACCTCGCCGCCGAGCTGATCGAACTCGAGCACGACGAGGTCGTGCCGTACCTGGAGAACGAACTGCCGCGCCGCATCCCCGACGATCCGGCCCAGCGCGCCCACCGCCGACTGCTCGCCACCGCCGTAGCCACCATCGCCGCCGCCCACCCGCTCCCCGTCCCGGAACTCGCCACACGCCTCTCCGTCAGCGAACGTCAGCTCCGCAACCTGTTCACCACCGGAATCGGCGTCTCCCCGAAACACTTCGCCCGCATCGACCGCGTCCGGCGCGTCTTGTCCCGAGCCGAAGACACACCGTGGGCCGACCTCGCGGCAGGCACCGGCTACTACGACCAGTCCCACATGACAGCCGATTTCCGCAGCCTGATGGGCGTGCCGCCGACGTCGTTCCTCCGAGGTGAGGTACCCGCCCCCTCCCCGTGCCGCGCACTCACCCGCTTCCGTTGATCGAGGCGGCACCGAACACGGCGGCAGTACGAGCGTTGCCGAGCTGTGTCCATCGCCTCTCTCGACATCGCACGGAAGCCGTGCGATGCTTATTCGAAAGATTCGAAACATCTTGCGGAATTTTCGTTGGATGTGCGAATGGAGGCGCAGACATGACCACGGCGATCGAAGCGCGGACGTTCGTGCCGGAACACACTGAAACATTGCCTTCGCTGCTGGATTTCCTGATCGCGCACGCCATCTCGCAGGGTGCGGGGCCCTCAGTGCGCTATGCACTGGTCGGCGCGAGTGAAAGCGATCGGATAGAGCTCCCACCCGAAGTACACGAGGCACTGGTGCAGGTGGTCACGGCGATGCAGGCGGGTAAAGCCGTGACTGTCGCGCCGCGCAGCATGACACTGACCTCGCAGCAAGCAGCCGACCTGCTGGGCGTCAGTCGGCCGACGGTCATCAAGCTGATCGAGCGCGGTGAACTGCCCGCCGAGCGCATCGGTTCCCGTCACCGTCTGCGGCTGGACGACGTACTGGAGTACCAGGAAGCGCGCAAGGTACGGCAGTACGAGGCGATCGCAGCGAGCACCGTCGATATCGACGCCGAGGACGATCCCGACGCGGTGCGAGCGCGGCTGAAGGAGGCACGCCGTGCTGTGGCGGCGCGGCGACGAGCGCAGAGCTGAGAGAATCACCGTGTGTTCGCGGTAGTGCTCGACACCTGTGTGCTCTATCCCAGCTTGCAGCGGGACTTCCTGCTGTCGCTCGCCGTGGAGAGCTTGTACCGGCCGCTATGGTCGGACCGGATCCTCGAAGAGGTCGAGTACACCGAAACCGCCAAACTTGTTGAGCAGGGCGAGGTTCAAGGCGACGCCGAGCGGCGGGCACGGCGGCTCGTCGAAACGATGCGAGCAGCGTTCGATGATGCCGTGGTGCGGAACTGGGAACCCCATGAGGGAACCTTCGGGCTTCCCGATCCCGACGACGAGCACGTGCTCGCCGCCGCCCTGGTCGGTGGGGCGGGCGCGATCATCACCAGCAACGTGAAGGATTTCCCGGATACGCGGGTGCCCAGGCATATCCAGGTGATCGAACCAGCGCTGTTCGCGGCAAACACAGTCTCGACTGCTCCCGAGACAGCACTTCGCGCATTGACGAGCCTGAGCCGCCGTTACCGCAACCCGCCCCAATCGATCGATGAGTTGCTGAACATTCTCGAGAAGCGCTACGACATGACCCAAGCTGTCGAAATGATGCGCTACGTCAGCTGATCTCACCGGCTCGCGCTCACTCGTTTCCGCTAGCGGGGCGCGAACGATCGCAATACAAGCGTTCACAAGGGAGGCGGGGCAGGCCGTGTGCGCCGTCCGGGAGGATCTCCACCGCGTCGGGGTAATGGGTGTGCCGCCATTCCCGCGCGAAGGTCATCGCCGCCGTGGCGCATGCGGCGAAATCCATTCGCAGTCCGTGTAGGAATACGCTCACGTGAACGTCGTTCGATGGGTTCATGGATGAATCGCCACACATCACGCACCTGGTCCCGGTGTGGACGTCGCGCACTCGCTCACGACTCCGGCTGCGTTCGTTTCGGTGCGGCGGAAGTATCGGTAGTCCTCGCGGCTGGCTATCACCGCCGCGACGAGCGTCGCGCACGATGAGTAGTCGCATTCGTAGTGCAGTTCCAGCGCCTTTCTGGCATTCGCGGGACTGGATACCGGCCAGTGTGGGTTGTCATGTGCGCGCTGGAACCGCGACTCATCGACGCGGAGGAACCGCCTCGTGCGCAATTCGTCATCCGACATGAGTTGTCCCCGACCTGCGCCGAGTACGCGGCATCTGGTCCGCCCACGCCCGGACGGCTTCGACTACGAACCTGCCTGACGGGCGGAAGGCGGTGCGCGGCGGCACTATCCAGTGCCGGATCGCGCCTACCGCAGCGGTTGGCGAAGGCAGCGCGATCGTCGCTCCCGTCCGCGCGACCGCCACGTCCAGCCGGAACAGTTCGGCGAACAACCGCACGTCATCGGGCAGATCAGGCTGGATGAGGAAGGTCCAGCGCCCCGAACGCGGATGTCCCACAATCGGTCCCAACGGGACGCTTCTGTTGTGCATGTGCGCCTTCACCGCCTGCCCCAGGCGAATAGGCATCGTCATCGCCCACACTGACCCCGCTCGCATGACGATCCGCCCGAGTTCCGGCGGGTCGACCACAGCGGGCAGACCGCACTCCTGCCGATAGAACAAGCATCGCGACAACGGTGTATCTCCGCGCGTTTCCATCTGTAGCCCCTTCTCGCACATCGAAAGACGGTTGACGAGCTCCGGGTTCCACCGACCCGCGAAATGCGGCCAGCCCTACGAGCACACGCGCAGCACAGCAGTCCCACACCATGCATGGGTGATCCAATGAACGATTCGCGAAAACTGCTTCGTTTTCCCAGGTGACCACCCATACTTGCTGTTCGGTGGCACCCGTGACGCGACAGTAGCGTCATCCACAGCTCGGGGGTGGGGCCACCCGCGAATGCAGTGCTTGCCATCTACCAGAAGGGGAACGCAGCAGTGGTCAAGCCACTCACCAGGGGGAATTCACCGCGCAACACCGTGTCGTCGCCATCCATGGGGCGAACTCCGGGCGTGCCGCATCGGCAGCTGGGCCGCGTCTTACGAGCGATGCGCCTGGAATCCGGCCTGTCGATCCTGATGGCCGCGAAGGCGATCGGTCGTGGCTCCGGGACCTTGCAACGGCTCGAGACGGGCCACGCGAACAAGATCTCCGATTCCGACATCGACAGCTTGTGTCGGCTCTATCGGCAGCCCGAGCGCGCGAGTGAGCTGAAAGCTCTCGCTGCTCAACGTATGGAGCAGAGTTGGTGGGACGAGTACACCGACCAGGTAGCGCCCAGTTTCGGCGTATATCTAGGCTTGGAGTCTGCGGCCGAATCGGTGACCATCTATCGGCCGGACATCGTGTCCGGCTTGTTCCAGACACGCGAGTATGCCGAGGCTTTGGACCGGGTGTACTTCGTAGAAGATTTGCCCGAAGAACGTGAGCGGCGACTGCGCATACGACGCGAGCGCCAGAACCTCATACTGCGCACAGTCTCCCCCCTCGACGTCGACCTCGTGATCGACGAAGGAGTGCTTCGGCGAGTGGTCCACGGACCCCGGGTAATGGCGAGACTGTGCCGCCACCTTGCCGACTTGCCGCCGAACGTGTCGGTGAGAGTGCTGCCCGACGCCGCAGGCTACCCAGTGGGTACGACGGCTGGGCCGTTCACGATCCTCGATTTCGGTACCGACAGCGCAGGCAAAGCTCTCGAGCCCCCTGTCGTATATATCGAGAGTTACGCGGGCAGTATTCACCTCGAAAGGCCGGACAGCGTGCGCCGTTATCGCAACGCATTCCAGAAGATTCAGCGGGTAGCGTTGGATCGCACCGAAAGCAAGCACCTGCTACGGCGGGTGGCAAAGGAGTACGCGCCATGAGCATGGACCTACCCGGGGCACGCTGGTTCAAAAGCAGCCACAGCGGCGGCAGGGACGACTGCGTCGAGGTCGCGCACCTGGAAGGCGGCATAGTCGGCGTGCGGGACTCCAAGAGTCCGACCGGAGCGGCACTGGTGTTTACACCCGGCGCATGGGACAGCTTCACAGCGCACGTGATCAACGGCGAGTACGACCGGCCGTGATCTGAAGCCCGGTACGGCGACGAGCGACCCGTCGCCACCGGGCTACCTCGTACCCGTCCGCCTCCGTTTGCGACACCACTTCGAGGGTCGAACACAGCCGTACCTAGGCTGATCACAGCGGGGTGCCGCCAACTGCGGGCGGATTCTCAACTGATCGAATCGATCAGCAGTTTCGCAGCCACCGCCGCCCCGTCCGAGCGGATCATGCCGCCCACTTCGTTCGCGCGCGCTCGGGTGGTAGACGCCAATGCGATGTCGAGAGCGGCGGACAATGCGGCTGCGCTGGGGTCGGCTTCCGCACACGCCGCTCCGATGCCGAGGTCGACCACCCTGCGTGCCCAGTACGGCTGGTCCATCATCTGGGGTACCACCACTTGCGGGACGCCCGCCCGGGCGGCGGCGGTCGTCGTGCCCGCGCCGCCGTGGTGGATGACGGCGGCGACCCGGCCGAACAGCGCTTGATGGTTGACCTCGTCGATGGCCATGCAGTCGGGCAGGTCATCGATCAGGGCCAGCTCGGCCCAGCCACTGGAAAGGAGGACGCGGCGGTCGTGGGCGCGGATCGCCTCGATTGCCGCCCGGGCGATTCCGCCGCGCATCGGCATACTGCCGAACCCGACATACACCGGGGGTGTGCCCGCGTCCAGGAACGCCGACAAGTCGGTGGGCAAGGCGCGTTCGTCGGGCACGATCCAGGCACCCGTCTGTATCACGTTCAGTTGCGGCGATTGCGGCCATGGACCCAGCACCGGGTCCGCGGCCAGCCACGGACTCTCGGTGATGACGTGGTCGCGTACGTCGGTGACCGGCCCTAGCCCGAGCGCCGCCCGGCCGGTATCGAGCGCGTTGCCGAACTGTGCGTTCCAACCGTGGCTGTCGATTTCCCACAGCAACTGGTTCGCGATCGCCTCGGGCGCGGGTCGATCGCCCGGCAACGGCATCGGCGGGTGATGTGGCGAGGGCAGACTGGTCGGCTGGTAGCTCACATACTGGTAGTGGATGCCGAGCTTCTCGGCGACGGACCGGGCCGCGACCTGGGTCACGCCGGCCGCGACCACAACGTCGCATCCTGCGGCCGCTGTGGCGATCGTGTCGAATTGGATTCTGGGCCAGTCCGTCACAAATCGCGACAGCTCAGCCCGCGACGGTCTCCCGGCTCGGGAACCGGCCTTCAGCGGCCCCAGCGGCACTATCGGCACCCCCAGGTCAGCGCAACGCGGGGCGATATCCGGTGGCGCGCACACCCGCACCCGCGCTCCGAATTCCCGCAACCACAGCGCGAGCCCCAACATCGGCTCGCTGTCGCCGCGCGACCCACTCGCCGTCAACAGCACCCGCACGGGTCACCGACGCTCTACAGCTGGATGCACACTGATGCGCCTGGCCCGAACGAAGTCGACGATGCCGCCCATACCGACCATCATCGACCCGGAACACGTTGCCCCCCTGCGCATCCGTTCCCATCCCGGAGAACCTGTGATACGTCACGGCAGCCGTTGCTACGACCGGCTCGACGAGTGAGCAGACGCGCTCGACCATGCGGCCAGGCAGATCACGCTCGCCGAGCAAACAGCGTTCGGCACTTCGCTGGGCGGCCGCTTACTGAGCGACGCACGCGGCCATCCGTGCCCGAAACGCGGTTGGTGCGAACGTTTCCGCGTGGGCGCGGACGATGCGCGGGTCGTAGCGGGCGGCGTCGAAGTCGGCCATCGCCGCGGCCAGGCGGGTGACGACGTCGGGATCGGCGCCCGGAGCGATGTGTTCGCCGGTCGTGCCCGGTCGTACCGTGTCGAGCGCGCCGCCCGCGCCGATGGCGATCACCGGGGTACCGCAGGCCATGGCTTCGACCGGGACGATGCCGAAGTCTTCCACGCCGGGCATGAGCAGGGCGCGGCAGCGTTGGTACATGTCCCGCAGGACGTCGGTAGAGGTGGCGCCCAGAAAAGTTGTCTCGGGTCCGGCGAGGGCTTCGAGCTGAGGCCGGAAACGTCCGGCGCCCAGCACGACCAGCCGCACGCCGGCGAGTTGCGCGGCTCGTATGGCGAGATCAGCGCGTTTGTAGGGAACGAGGCGACCGGCGCAGAGAAAGAAGTCCTCCCGGGCACGTGTGGGATCGGGGGTGAAACGGTCGACATCGACGGGGGGATTGATCACGGTGGCGGTCAGGCCCCACCAGTCGCGGATCCGGTCGGCGACGGCGGTCGAGTTGGCGATCACCTGGGTCAGGCGCGGCGCGGCTCGCAGTTCGGTGCGGCGGGCCAGTGCGCCCAGGGCGCCGAGGGCGAACTGGCCGGTCCGTCCGCCGGCTTCGCGGATGCGGAACTCTCGATCCCAGGCCCATCGCGCGGGGCTGTGCACATAGGCGATCACGGGCGCGTCGGTGGCCAACGCGGCCTGAGTGGCGAACGAGTGGTGGCTGACGACCACGGCGTCATAGCCCCGCAACGGCATACGACGCAGGGAACGGGGGACGAACGGCAGCAGAGGGGCGTGCCGACCGCGGGTCACCGTGTGGGCGCGAGAGAGCCAGGTGTCGTGGACATGCCGGACGGGCAGGCGGATTCCGTCCGGCGTGACGATCGGGGCGTAGATGTCCGCACCGGGCCAGGTGCGGGCGAATTCGCCCACGACGGCTTCGGATCCGCCGAATTCGGTGAACCGTTCGTGGACGATGGCGATGCGGGGTGTGGTCATCGAGATGTGCTCGTTTCGATCTGCCGCGGCGCGGCGGTGCGTCGAATCGCGGGAGCGACCGATCGTCCGCGCAGCAGTCCATCGACGGTGCCGCGTTCGAGGGCGGTCCGGTACACCTGGGCCGCGGCCGCGCAAGCCGACAGGGTGGCGGCGATCGCGTCGTGGTCGTGTGCCGCCGAGGTGACGAAGGATTGCCCGAGTACTCCGCGTTGCAGCAGTTCTTGCAGGAACAACGTGCGGAACGCCTGGCATGGGTTCCCGTGGGAATCGAGGGTTTCGAAGATCAGGCAGGAGGAGCGACCGCGGACCCGGAGGTGGTCGCCGATCCCGAGTTCGGTTACCAGCGCGGTGAACCCGGTCGCCAGTGCGGCGCCGGCCGCTTCCATTCGAGCGATCGGATCGCCGGTCCGGTAGGCCGCGGCGACCGCGCGGAAGGCCGCCAGCCCACTGGTTTCCGGCCCGTGCGTGGTGGACAGCAGAAACACGCGGTCGGCGTCGGTGCGCAGACCGCCCCGTTCCAGGTACTCGCGCCGTCCGGCGAGCGCCGATATGGGGAATCCGTTACCCATGGCCTTGCCCCAGCAGGACAGGTCGGGAGTTACGCCGTAGACGGACTGTGCGCCACCTGCGGCCCAGCGAAATCCGGTGATCATCTCGTCGAACACCAGCAGGGTGCCGTGCCGATCGCACAGGGCGCGCACGGCTTGGAGATAGCCGGGCTCGGGTTCCGCGGTCGCGGTGGCCGGCTCCATGACGACCGCGGCCACGGTGTCGCCCGCCAGGACCGCGGCGAGGGCGTCGACGTCGTTGTAGGGAAACCGGACGGTTTCGGCGCCGACCTGAGCGGGGATGCCCGCCGACATCGGTGTCGTCGCGATGAACCAGTCGTCGACCGAGAAGAACGGCTGTTCGCAGACGGCGATCCGCTGGCGACCGGACACGGCCCTGGCCAGCCGGACGGCGGCGGTGGTGGCATCGGAGCCGTTCTTGGCGAACTTGACCATGTCCGCACCGGGGACCAGGTCCAGGAAGTCCTCGGCCGCGAGCAGTTCCAGTTCGGTCGGCCTGCTGAAGTTCACTCCGTCGGCGATCGTGGTCGTCACGGCGTCGAGAACCGGTGCACAAGCATGGCCGAGGGTGACCGAACGCAGTCCCATCCCGTATTCGACGTACTGGTTGCCGTCGGCATCCCAGACTCGGCATCCGTTGCCGCGCACCAATATCGGCGCCATCTGCTCCGGGTATTGATCGGCTCCGCGGGCGTAGGTGTGCGCGCCGCCCGGCACCAGCTCGTGCAGCCGACGCTGCAGCGCATTGCTGCGGGCGAACCCGTGGTGCGGTGGGAGGTCGGGGGGCAGAGTCATCTGGTGCTCCGTATGCGGTGCGGGCAGGATACCGGCGGAAGCCGGTACAGCAGAGCGGTGCCGGTGAAGTGTCGGACGGGGATACGCTCCGGCGTCGAGGAGGTCGCGGGACCGGCCGGAGGTGCTGTGGTCCTGCGCCGGGGCGCGCCCGGTCGCCGAAGTCACGGGACCGGCTCCCCACGGACCGGCGCGTCATCCGGGACAGCCGTGCGGGCCGGATGACTGTACGCCCAGAGGTCGTGATCGCCGCGAGGTCCGAAGACATCGAGGTGCCCGCGCATCCGCCCTTCCTCGGCGAACCCGGCCGCGGCGACCGCAGCCGCTGCGGCGACGTCGGACACGGGGATCGCGATGGCGACGCGGAGAATCTCGAGCCGTTCGGTCGCATGGCGCACCAGTAGGCGGAGCACGCTCGCGCGGGTTTCCGGGCGAGCCGACGCGTCGGTCCAGACGCTGAGCCGGATATTGCGATCGAACATGTCCAGCCCGTGCAGCCGGGCTTCCCCGACGAAGCGGCCGTCGTCGAGAATCGTCAGCGTCAGCCCAGGCCCGGAACGCAGGCCTGCCCTGGCTTCGGCGAGTTCGGCCAGCCAGTGGCGCAGGGAATGTCGGCGCAGCCACGCGGCGGGTGACATGTGCGGATCGCGTGCCAGCGTCGCCCGGTTGCGGATACGGGCCGCGCGGCGCTGCCGGAAATCGGCGACACGGCGTGACCGCACCAGCACCCCGCCGCGGTCATCGGAGTCGGAGAGGGCGACGGCGGCGCTGCCCCGCAACCACCTGAACACCCGGCGCAATCGGGAAAGCTGGTACCGCAGACGCGCGGCTGCGATGCTCACGCGGGGCGGCCCGTGCGGGACAGCGGGGGCGGCGGGCAGTTGCGTCGTCATCGGGTGGAGGCGCTGCCGGGCCAGGTAGACGGCGGTGAAGCCGAGGTCGGGCCGATCGGGGCGGGTCACCGCCCACAGCTCGTGGTCGCGGCGTGCGCCACCGGCATCGAAATAGGTGGTCATCCGGGCTTCGTACCGCAGGCCCGCCGTGGCCGCGGCCTTGGCCGCGGCGATGTTGCCGGGTGCGATCGGTGCGGTGATTCGCATGAGGCCGAGACTGTCGAAACCGAAGTCCGTCATCATGGTCAAGGCAAGAGCGCCGATACCGCCGCGCGCGACGGCGGAGCTGATCCAGATGCCGAGTTCGGCGCTGCCCGCCGCCGTATCGATCGAGGCCAGTTCGATCTGTCCGGCGAACCGCCCGGCCACCTCGATGACCATGCTCACCCGCCGCACGGCGCGTGCCTCGGCCCAGTTGTCCAGGCATTCCCGCACCCAGTGGCGTGCGGTGTGGCGGTCGGGCCAGTCCTGCTCCGAGCTGACCCAGTAGGGCTCCATGATCGCGCGGTCACGGAGCCGGATCCGCCGCCACTCAGCGAAATCGTCGAAGCGCGGCGGCCGCAACCGCACCGGCGTTCCGAGTGGACCGGTGATGGTCGGCTGCGCTTCGATACGGCGGTACTGGCGTCGGGTCATCCGCCGGGACGCTTCCTGCCGAGCGCGACCGTGCCCAGCTTTCCGTCGTCGGAGACCGTGAGCCGCCAGTAGCCGCCGTCGGGCGCCTTGAGCACTGGACCGTTGTCGGCGTGCTCGCAGACCCAGGTTCCGTCGGCGGTCACCGCGGCGCGGACGGCGCCGTCGCTGCTCTGTGCCTGGAACACGTCCGCGCCGTGCGGCCCCGCTTGGGATACCACGGTGCCGGTGAACCGCGGAGTGCGCATGCCCTTGCGGCCGATGACATTCCAGCCGCCCGGAAACGTCTCGACGGGAATGTCGTCGGTGATCCCCGAGATCAATCCGAGCGCAGTGCCTTCCGGACAGCCGACCGGATCCACGCGCACCGGGATGCCCGGCGGCTGCGACTCCGCGTCGAAGATCACGTTCGCCAGATACGGCTGTCGGCAGTAGTTCAGTTCCAGCCCGACCGAACGGGCCGCGACCTTCGCGTTGACCATGCCGAACTGCGCGGGCCCGCCGCGCCCGTTCTCGCCGACCGACACGGCGACGTCGGCTCCTTCGAACCACACGTTGGTCAGCCACCAGTCGTTGGCGGCGCCGTCGACCCGCAGGTGCCGGTGGGTGGTGAGCGGGTTCTGGTCGGAGACGAATTCGACGTTGGTGAGCGCCAGCCCGGCGTTGTGGTCGTTGCCGGTGCCGAGGACGCCGGTGTGATTACTGGTGAACTTCGAGGAGGTGACGTAGTTCTGGATACAGGATGTGGTCAGTCCGATCCCGAAATTGTTGATGTCGCAGTTGATGAAGGCGGTGCCGCCGGTGTTGTCGCGCAACACGACTCCGCGCTGGGTCAGGTACCGCGGATGGTTGTCGCTGAGGTGGTTGCCGCGCAGTACCACCGCGTCGAAGGAGCAGCGAAAGCATTCCGACAGGTCGACCGCCGTCGAGCCGGGACCTGTCGTGTAGATGCCCAGCCTGGCGAAACGGACCCGGCTGCGCTTGCGCAGCCGCACCAGAGTGCCCTCGCCCGCGTAGACGATCGTGGTGACGTCGGCGCCGTCACCGAGAATCGTGGCGTAGTCCGGCAGATCAGGCATCGACTCGACCCGGTAGTGCCCGGCGGGCAGGTAGAGCACCAGCGGCTCGTCCGGGTCCTTGGCCACGGCTGCGGCCAAAGCCTTGGTGTCGTCGGCGATACCGTCTCCGACGGCTCCGAAGTCCCGGACGTTACGTGCCGCGGGCGCATCGGTGGTCGGCGACCGGAACTGCGGGTCGTCCGGCTCGGCTGTGGTGCAGGCGGCGGTGATCGGAAGTACCGCCGCCGCACCCAAAGTCGCGGCGAGCAAGCGGCGCCGCCGGAGAATGTCGTCGCTCATACCCTCAACCATCCCACCAGTCGGTCCGCCGCCGATCCGGGCGCGTGGTAGCCGACCACGCCGGTCGGCCCGGACGTGCCGAACGCGGTCAGGGCGGTACGCAGCCGCGGTTCGGTGAGTCTGCCGAGATCGGCGACGCCGAGAATGGCATCGGACAACGGCGCGACGGCGACCGCGTCGGCGGCACGACTGACCGGTGCGGTCTCGATGATCACGCGGTAATAGCGCTCGCGCAGATCGGCGATGAGATGGGCGAAGTGTTCCGAGGCGATCAGGTCGGACGTATCCGGCTCGATGTGCCCGATCGGCAGCACCGCGACCCCGGTCCCGCCCCAGTCCTCGGTGATCGCCCGGTCCAGCGGTACACCGCCGCGCAGCAGCGTCGTGAGGCCTGGACCGGGCACCGTGCCGGAGCTTCCGTCGCCGGAGGTGTCGGCGTCGACGAGGATCACCGGATGACCGGCATCGGCGAAGGCCAGCGCCAGGGTGTTCGCCACCTTTGATAGTGATCGGTCGGTGAGGCTGGTGCATTCGATGATCTGGGCGCCCCGCAGGTGATTACGCAGTCGCCGGGCCGCCTCGGAGGTGGATTCTCCGTGGTCGAAGGCGGCGACCACCGGGACCGGCGCGACCTCGGCGAGGTTGCTACTGGTGCGAATACGCCGGTCGGTGCGTTCGCGCAGAAATGCGGCCGCGAAGCCGAGCAGCAGTCCACCGAACAAACCCATGGCGACGAACCGGCTCGTGCCGGGGCCTGCCGGAGCGGCCGGTAACCGGGCACGGTCGACGACCGAGACGCGGGCGGCGGGAGCAGCGCCTGATTCGATGGATTCGAGACTGTCGATTAGAGCCCGGAATTGGGCGACCGTGGCGTCGGTGAGATCACGCGCCCGCTGCGCGGTGGGCGCGGAGACCGCGATCTCCAGGATCGTGCTTGCGGGCGGCGACGAGGCGGTGATCCGCCCGCGGAACTCGTCCGGCGATTCCGTCAGCCCTTGGTCGTGGACGACCCGCTCCGCGACCGCGGCGCTGGTGGCCAGTTCGAGATAGGACCGCACGCGCTGCTGGGCCGCCAGACCGCCCTGGTAGGAGTCGTTGACCGAGGTGCCGGTGGCCATCGAGACGTACATCGTGCTGCTGGCCACGTACGTCACGGCGCGGGAGGAGGCGTACCAGACGCCGGCCACCGTGACGGTCAGCGCGATGGCGGCGATCAGCATCCACCGCCGCCGGACGATATGCCAGATATCGATCAAACCCATGAACTGCGACCTCATGTCTTCGTAACTGCTGAAGCGTGCGCCGGTGACGGGAGCGGCGTCGGGCGGCGGCGGAATTCCGTGACGATCAGATGGACGAACCAGGCGAGCACGGCCGACTGGGCGAACTTGCCGAGATTCTCGAAGCTGCCGAGAATCCCGCGTTCGAACAGGGTGGAGGCGCCGGTGATCGCGAGCCCCAGCACCAGGACCGGGAAGAACCGCGAATACAGTGCGCGCTCCCACGCGAGCAACAGCCCGAAGGTGAACACGACGGCGACGAGCACGCCGACCTCACCGCCGAGCAGATAGCCTTCGTTCACGTTGCCCTCCGCGAGGGACACCGACACGGTGCTCATATCCACCGACGCGCCGCGCACGTCGTTCGCCCAGGCCGTACCGGATTGGAGCTTCTCGATACCGAGTACCTGCGCCGGGATCAGGCTCAGGCTCGCGTGGTGGAGAACCTCGCCGGGCGACAGCCAGCCCCCTGGACCGACGAAGTACGCGTCGGTGGCGGCTTCGAGCAGGTCGAAGCGCCGCAGGATACTCAGGAACGGCCGGACGTTCTCCGGGTAGCGGGAGTCGACGAGGGCCGCGTCCAGCGCGGCCGTGCCGGAGTTCTTGAACGACTGCAGCCAGCCGAATCCGGCGACGCCGAGCACGCCGATCAGCACCACGCCGATCGTGGTGCGCCGGTTCCAGCCGAGCATCGAAAACCGCACGGCCAGCGCGAGTGCGGCGGCGAGGATCGGTGTCTTGGACTGCACGGCCGACGACCAGTACAGCTCGCCCGCGAACAGGGCGCCGAGCACCAGCGCCGTGGTCTGCGGCCGTGCAGGCCGGAGGAAGATGATCATTCCGAGCGCCGCGATCCCTGCGAACGTGGCGACGAAACTGAGCAGGGGGTTGCCGCTGCTGACCTCACCGGCCGCGCCCAGCGATCCGGTGGCCACCGATGCCGCCCGGCCCAACAGTCCGAGCCCGTAGAGCACGATCAGCGTGGGCATCACGCCGGGGTCTTCGACCGCGGCCGGGACGGCGCTCGGGGGGTGCCGCCGCCGCCAGAGCGCGTAACCGATCACCAGTAGCGCGTAACACCACAAACCGAACACCACGTGGTCGAGCACCAGACCGATCCCGCGGTCGTATCCCAGTCCGGCCAGCCGGGGGTCGGAGATGTTGTCGCCGTAGTGCGGATCGGGCAGCACCGCGAGCAGCACCAGCGGCCGCGCCACGTAGGACAGCGACCAGAACAGGGCCTGCGCGATGAAGAACACGCGGGCGATGCCGGGAACCCACAGCGCGGCCGCCGCAACCGTGACCAGTGCAGCCGCGACGGCGGCTATATCGGTGTAGGCGTTCAGTTCCCGACCTCCGCGGCGAGGCCGACGATCTGCCGGGCGCGATCCACGTAACGATGCCCCTCGGCGGTGATCCGCCGGTGCCCGGCCGCCGCGACCTCGGCCGCGCGCTCCGGGTGGGCGGCCACCCAATCGAGAATCGAGACCAGTTCGTCGGTGCCGTCGAACAGGAAGCACTCGACGGTGTCGCGCAACAGCTCGGCGTGTTCGCCGGTGCGTTCACCGACGAACAATCCACCGGCCGCGGGCACCTCGAAGGTACGGCAGGTGTGGGTGTCGCGGTTGCCGGAGTTGAGCAGCACCAGATTGGCTGTCACCTCGGCGACCGCCGCGGAGTATTCCGGACCGTACACCGCGCCGCCGACGACGGCGCGGGTGGCGCGCAACTCAGGAACCCGGCGCCAGCCGGGGCCGCGGACCAGCAGGCGCGGTCCGTAGCGGCGTGCCAGCGACACCAGTTCGGCGCGTCGGTCGGGTCGGCACACTCCGATGAAGCCGACCAGATGATCACCTGTGCCTCGGCGCGCCGCCGGATGATGCCAGGCCGGGTCGTAGGCGCTGAGCACGAAGCCCGCGGCACGGGCGCCACGCGCCAGCAACTCCGGCACGTTGTGCTGTTTGGTGGTGACGATGAGGTCCCAGCCGGGTTCGGCGGCCAGGTAGGCATCGGTCAGGTTCTCGGGATTGGACACGTCGTCAGGGCTGTAGTGCACATGCAACGCGGCGGGCACGTCGAGCAGTCGCTGCTGGTCCAGATGGATTCCCTTGAACACGAACAGCATCTCGGGCCGGAAGGTGGCAGCGTTTCGTTCGATCTCGGCGTGTACCCGTTCGACTGTGCGCCGGTCGCGTCGGCCGGTCGCCTTCGCGTACACCCACGGCGGCGACAGCCTGGCCGGAAGGGTCACCGGTGTGGAGTCGACCACGAGCACGTCGTGGCCGGCCTGACGGAAGCCGTCGGCCAGCGAACGCGCGTTGCTGCCGAGCCAGTCGTCGCCGACGAACAGAATTCTCATGGTCGGATTTCCTTCCGGGGCACGATCGGCAGCGGCACGGTGTCGGCTTCGGCCCGATCCCGGCGCGTCAGGAAGCGCACACGCAGCAAATGCCAGGTGGCGACGGTGATTTCGGCCACCAGCAGGCCGTAGACCAGGGTGTGCACCGAGCGGGTCCGCACGGTCAGCACCAGTGCGCCCGCGGCGACGAGAGTCCCCAGCAGCGCGCCGATCAGGACGCCGGTGGTGTCCTGGCGCACCGGCAGGATGGCCGTGGTGATGAAGGAGGTGACCGTCGTGGCGGGCAGAATCAGCACCTCGATCCGCAACAGGCCGGTGGACGCGGCGAACTCGGTTCCGAAGACCAGCCGGATGAGCAGTGGCGCGGCCAGCCAGATGCCGACCGAAGCGAGTGCGGCGACGGCGACGGTCACGGCCAGCGCTTGCAGGCTGTGCCGCCAGAACCCGTGGTCGTCGCCGCGCCGGGCCATCCGTGGCAGCAGCGCGAAGCCGATGGCGTCGAGCAGGGATTGGACCGCGCGCACCAGGCGGTCGCCCGCCGAGTACAGCCCCAGCGAGATGGCGTCGAGCACGGTCGAATACAGCGTCGCCGCGCCCTGGCCGTAGCCGGTGACCAGCAACCGGGAGACGAACACCGGAACGCTGCGGCGCAGCACGACGCCGTAGTAGCGAGGACGAGCAGGCGACCCGTACCGGCGCCAGGCGTCCCACCATGTCAACGCCACCGTCGGCACGGAGGACAGCAGTAAGCACAGCAGGGCGATGTGCGAGTTCGGCAGCTGGGGAAGCAAGCCGACCAGCAGCCCGAGATAGCACAGTCGGCCGATGGTCTGATACGCGGTAGAGGTGCCGAATCGTCCCTCACCGATCAGCAGCCAGTCCTCCGACAGGGACCAGAAGCCACCGACGAACAGCCCGAGCAGCACCATCTGCGCTGCTTCCGGCACGCGCACGGCCGAGGCTACGGCGAGCGCGGCACCGAACAGCGTCGCCGTGGTGAGCCGGATGGCCAGATAGTCGCCGCGCAGCTGGTTGATCTCCCGCAAGCGGGTGTCTTTGCGCGCGTTGATCTCCGGCACGCGGGCGGACAGGAACTGCGTGACTCCCAGATCCACGACAAGCGAACCGATGAAGTAGGCCGACATGCCGATGGCGAGCAGGCCGAGGCCGTTGGCGCCGAGCACCCGGGCGATCAACGGCACGGTCACGACCGTGACGATGTACTGACCGTATCTGCCGAAACTCACCAGGGCGATATCGCCGAGCACCTCGAACCGGCTCGGCTTGCTGTGCGCGCCACCACCTCCCGGCCCGCGCGCCCCGTCGGCGCGCCGGTGCACCCCGCGGGGGCGCGGGGGCAGTTCGACGCGGGGGAAGACGTCGGTGGTGAGCGTGGCCAGGTAATCGGGTTCGGTCACGGCGGCGCCACCTCGTCGAGGAAGCGGGTGACCACATGTGCCGTGGCGCGGATGTCGAAGTCGCGCGCGCGGTCGGCGCCCGCGGCGGCGATCCGGGCGCGTGCGGCCGGATCGCCGAGCAGTTCGGTGAGAGCCGCGGTGAGGGCGGCTTCGTCACCGGCAGGAACCAATCGGCCGGTACGCCCGTCGTCGATGATCTCGGCCGGGCCGCCGGGCACCGTCGCGATCACCGCGCAGCCCGCGGCCATACCCTCCACGACCACCTGCCCGAACGGCTCGGGCAGCACCGAGCAGTGCACGAGCACGTCGGCCTCGGCGAGGTACCGGTCGGGGTCGTCGACGTGACCGGTGAAGGTCACGGCCAGACCGAGTTCGTCGGCGAGTCGTTCCAAGTACTGCCGAAACGGCTGTTCATCGAAGAACGTGCCGCCGACGAGGTACACCGCAGCAGGCCGGGTCGGCACCGCCGCCAGGGCTCGCAGGAATACGTCCTGGCCTTTCCAGGGGCTCAACCGTCCCACGACGACTACGACCGCGTCGGCGGCCGCGCGTCCGCGCGGCGACGGCGGCGCTGCAGGCAGGGCGACGCCCGGATAGGCGACGGCCGCCGGGATACGCGCGGGCAGCGTGGCACGGGTGCCGTGACTGTTGGCGAGCAGTCCCCGGCAGACCAGGGCGGCCAGCAGCCGGATCGTGGTGGCCGGGAGCAAGCCGAAGTAGTCCCGGGACACCCGGTCGTGGACCTGCCAGACGAGCGGCACCCGCGCGCGGCGGGCCGCGACCGCCCCCAGCACGAGCGCTTTGCTGCTCTCCGCGACCAATACCCGAGCGCGCAGCTCGCGGACCGCGCCACCGACCGTCCAGCCCAGCCGCAGCAGCGCGAGAAACCCGGTGATCAGCCGCAACGGGCCGGATGCGGTGGTCATCGCCCGGCTGTCGAATCGGCCTGTCACGACACGAGTCTCGATCCCCGCGTCGCGGGCACGAGCCATCACCGGGCCGTCCTCGGTGCACACCAGCGCCACTTCGGTGCCCTGCGTCCGCAGTGTGCGCAGCAGCCGCAGGGTGGCCAATTCGGCTCCGGAGGGCGCGGCGGTATGGCCGAGGAAGACGGCGGGTCCGCTCATACGAGCTCCCGGTACAGCGCCGCGTGCCGCCGGGCGGCGACATGCCAGCTGAAAGTCTCCGCGTGGGCGCGGCATTGCGCCGGTGTGGGCCGACAGCCCGCGATCGCCGCGCTGATCCGAGCCGCGAGCGCGGTGGGGTCGCCGGGCGGCACGATCAGCGACGGATCCAGGCCCTGCACGGCGTCGGGCAAACCACCGCACCGGGTGACCACCGGCGCCCGGCCCGCGGCGAGCGACTCGAGGGCGATCAGGCCGAATCCCTCCAGGGCTACGGTCGGCACCACCGTGAGTGCGGCGGAGGTGTAGCGGGCGGCCAGCTCATGGTCGGGAATCCGGCCGGTGAACTCGACGCTGCCGTCGAGCCCACCCTCGGTGGCTGCGCGCCGGAGATCCGCCTCGGCGCTGCCGGTTCCGACGATGACCAGACGAGCCTCCGGGTGTTCGGCGAGCACCCCGGGCCAGGCGCGCAGCAACACATCGATCCCCATCCGGCGCTCCAGTCGACGCACACAGAGCACGACCGGCGCAGACGCGGGGACCGGGGCGGGGCGGAACCGGGTGAGATCGACCCCGGGCGCGATCACCTCGATGCGATCGGGCGCGATGCGGTAATCGTCACACAGCACGTTGCGGAAGTGTTCCGAGAGCACAACGAAACGATCCGCGCAAACGTATCGCATACGCTCGATGAGGTATTTGGCGAAGGCTGCGACGGGATGCTGTCCGTGCATTCGACTTTCCGCCGCCCACGGGCCGTGGAAATGAACGACGAGTGGTAGCCGGCGACCACGCCGGTCCCTGGCGGCCGGGCCGTAGAGGCAGAAGTGGCGATCCACCACCGTGCCGGGGTCCAATGCGTCGCGAGCGCAGAACGCGGTGCGGGCGCGGCGCAGGGTCGACCCGCCGACCGGCCCCCAGGATCGCGCCCCGGCATGCGTCCGGTCGGGCAGGCCGAAAGCGGCGGCCGACATCGAAATCCCTGGTATATCCGATAAAGCGCCGTGTAAGTCCGTGAAATATCGGCCCAGCCCGCCGGGCGCGGCGCCGAACCATTCCGATCCGGTCATGTGCACCTTCACCGCGCCGGACGCACTCGTCATGACCCGATCCCTTCGTCCCGTTCGCCGCACCGTGAAGTCGTCTGCCGAACTCGTTCACGGCCGGAAAGTATAAGGCTGCACGCCGGATTCATCCTGGTCGCGCAGAGGTGCGGTAACTGATATCCAGCACTGGGAATTCCGAATGCAGATGCCAACTCGCGGTGAAATGTGGCATAGTTTCGGCAATTACGAGGCAATGTCCGATCGCGATTCTGGCAAAGGGGCGGCTTGGGATGCGGAAACTGTCGGTGTGCGTGCCGGCCTACAACGCGGAACGAACTCTGTCCGCGACCCTGGACTCGGTGCTGGCCCAAGATCTCGATTTCGAAGTCGTGATCCTCGACAACGCGAGCACCGACCGCACCGGTGACATCGCGCGAGCGCGGCGCGATCCGCGCGTGCGTGTGCTGCGCAACGATCGGGTACTGCCGATCGGCGCCAATTGGGACCGGGCGATCCGGGAATCCACCGGGGACCTCGTGAAGGTGGTCTGCGCCGACGACATCCTGCGTCCCGGCGCCCTCACCGCGCAGTCGGCGGAGTTCGACGACGACGCGATCGCGTTGTGCGCGGGCAGGTTCGACGTGATCGAC
Organism: Nocardia sichangensis; assembly: GCF_047200615.1. NCBI lineage: Bacteria > Bacillati > Actinomycetota > Actinomycetes > Mycobacteriales > Nocardiaceae > Nocardia > Nocardia sichangensis. The sequence goes on along the minus strand of NZ_JBJZOK010000041.1, from coordinate 14,228 downwards.
GAGTCCGGCGACATGCTCGAGACGGGGCTTGGGCTGCCGCAGCTGGTCGGCAGGCACGGCAGCCGCCATCTGGCCCGGATGATCGTGCGTCGCGGACCGGCCGACTTCGGCCCGACCGCGGCCGCCATGTTCCGGCGTACCGACTACGACGCCGTCGGCGGACTGCGCGGCGACCTGGTGTTTCCGATGGATGTGGACCTGTTCGCCCGCGTCGGCAGCCGCGGCGCTTTCGTCGGGCTCGGCGACATCGTTGCCGCGTGGCGGAACTCCTCGTTCAACCTGTGCAGTCGCACCTCGACCCGTAGCAAGCTCACCGAGCAGCTGCGATTCCATCATCGCCTGGGCGCCGATCACCCGGATCTCGTGCGTCCGGCCGACGTGCTGGCCGGTGATCTGCGTCTGGTCCGGGCGTTGGGGACGCGGCTGCGGGTGCGAGCGCGGGCCACGGTAGGCCGCTGAGCACGATCGCGGTTGCTTCTGTCCGGTAGGGTCCACTGTCGATCACACCGTCGAGCTCGTGCCGTCGACAGCGGCGGTGCCGCCGCACATCGGCAAGACAGCCGCGATAATCAGCGCAGTGGCCGGTGCGACCGAGTCAGCCGGCCAGTGCAGCCGGTGTCGGCGCATCCGAGGGGTGGTGTTCATCGGTACGGCTGTCCTTCGCTCGTGAACTGCTGGCCGGGGGCGGCCCAGGGGGTGTGGCGGTCGTCCACACCTCCTTTTCTGGGTCCGCGGGGATCGTCGAGGAACCAGCGACCGTCGAGTTCCGGAAGTCCGGACGACACTTCACCCAGCAGGTCGGGCAGCGTCAACAGCACCCGGTCGGGTGCCGCCTCGATCAGCTCCCGTGGGCTGATGATCGGGATGTCGGTGCCGGGCATTCGGCGTCCCTGCTTGGCGGGCGCGACGTCGGCGACGCCTGCGACAAGCCCCTGGTGCGCACCAGCCAGCGACAGCAGGGCAACCGCCCGGGACGCCGCCCCGTAGGCATAGACTCGCTGCCCGGCCGCGGCCGCATCGATCAGCCAGGTCCGCAGCGCGCGCACGTGATCGTCCACGAACCGCTGTAGCAGGCGCAGCGATTCCGGGGTGATGATCTCGCGTTCGCGGGACAGGATCTCGCGCACGGTGCGGTCGGGCGCTGCGGGCCCGCGCCGAGCTGCCACCAGCACCGTCCCCCCGTAGAGGTCGAACTCCCACGCGGTGGTCACGCCCATGCCCGCGCCGGTGAGCGCCAGGCTCAGCGCATGCAGGGAGTAGTACGCGAAATGCCCGTGGCGCAACGCGTTCCACTGCCGCTGTGCCACGATGGCGGCGAGCGAGTGGTACTGCAACAGCAACAATCCGCCCGGGACGACGGCCGCGGCGCGGGCGGCGAAGGCTGCACGCTGGTCGGGTTCGTGCATGATGCCGAAACAGTCCAGAACCAGGTCCGCCCGCGCCGCGTCGGCTTCCGCGCAGCCACGCTCGGCCAGCAACGGCAGCCACGAACCACCGTGCGGGCTGCCGAATTCGATGACCGTGTTGCCGCGCAGCAGTCCGGCCGCGTCGACCCGCGCAATCGCGTCAGCGGCCTGATCACGGAGAGCCTGCGGCTCCACTCCACGGGGTTCGGACGCCACGGTGTCGTCTTCGGCGAGTTGTGCCAGCTCGCATCGCGCACACCGCACCATCCGCAGTGGATGCGTGGTCTCCGCCGGCGTCACCGGTCGTGCCGCGGGCGGGAAATCATCGGCCGCGGGCACCGTCCCGAGATCCAGGACGGTGTGCAGAACGGCGCCGGAGCAGGCGCGGCAGCGGCCGGTCATGACACGATGCCGGTGTGCGTATCGAGCAGACCGACCTGGCCGACGTGGTGGTGTTGATCCCAGCGCCCGTCCGGGACGACCGGGGCCTTTTCACCCGGACCTTCGATGCCGCCGAATTCGACTCTCACCTGGGGATTCCAGGAATTTCCGCCAGTTTTGTGCAGGACTCGCAGTCCCGGTCGCGCCGGGGGGTGGTGCGCGGCATGCACGGCCGATCCGGGCGCGGCGAGGCCAAGCTGGTCCGCTGCGCACACGGCGCGGTGCACGACGTGCTGGTCGATATCCGGCCGTCGTCGCCGACGTTCGGCCGGACGCAGGCGTTCCGGCTCGACGACGAGGAGTTCCGGCACCTGTACGTGCCGCCGGGATTCCTGCACGGATTCCAAGCGCTCACCGACACCGCCGACGTGTGCTACCGCATCGATCGGCCGCACGATCCCGCCGAGGATCTCGGCGTCGCCTTCGATGATCCGGACTTGGCGATCGCCTGGCCGCTGCCGGTGACGGTGCTGTCGGATCGCGACGCGAACGCGGGACGATGGGAGCATCTGCGGGCTACCCTGTCGCCGGCGCGGTGACCGCACACAGCCGCGGGTCCAGCGCGCCGGACGCGCGCAGCCGCTGGAGCCACGTGAGTCGCGTGAATCGCTGAAAGAAGGCGTCCTGGGTGAGGCCGCGTTCGGTGTACTCACGGTAGAGTTCGGCGGCGCCGTCGGGCACCGACCACTGCGCCTCGAACCCGAGCACCGCGCGAGCGGCGGAGAAGTCGACCCGGTAGGAGCGTGGGTCGGCCCCGGTCTCGCCGGTGACCAGCAGCCGCGACCCCGGCACGGTGGCCACCACCGACTCGGCGATCTCGGCAACGGTGAGGTTGTTTCGCTCGGTCCCGATGTTGAACGCCCGGCCGGCGACGGCCGATGCCGGTGCGGTGAGGCAGCGTTCGAAGGCTGCCGCGATGTCGCGGGCGTGGACCAGCGGCCGCCAGGGCGTGCCGTCGGAGAGCACCTTGACCACACCGGTGAGGACGGCGTGACCGACGAGATTGTTGAGCACGATGTCAGCGCGGGGGCGAGGCGAGAATCCGAACGCGGTGGCGTTGCGCAGGAACACCGGAACGAAGTGGTCGTCGGCCAGCGCCGCGACGTCGTCTTCGACCCGCACCTTCGACTCGGCATACGGGGTGATCGGCCGCAGCGGCGCCGACTCGGTCACCAGCTCGTCTCCGGCGGCCCCGTACACCGAGCAGGTGGAGGCGTACAGGAACCGTGACACACCGGCTTCTTTCGCGAGCCGAGCCAGACGCACCGAGGCGCGATGGTTGATCTCGTGGGTGACTTCCGGCGCGAGCGCGCCCAAAGGATCATTGGACAGCGCGGCGAGATGGACGACCGCATCGATGCCGCGAAGGTCTTCGATCCCCACCGATCGCAGATCGAGGCGCAGGCCCACCGGGTCACCGGCGAACTCGCCGAGCAGGCAGTCGGCGAACCACCCGGTGTCGAGCCCGATGACCTCGTGCCCGGCGGCCCGCAGTATCGGGACCATGACGGTGCCCAGGTATCCCTGATGCCCGGTGACCAGGACTCGCATCGTTGTCACTGCTTCTCCCATCGAATGACGGCCTTGTCCACCACGAAGGCTTCGGCGTACTCGGTGCGGCACTGCACGCCGCGGATCCGCGCGGAGGCGAGGAACGCGGTTTCGTCGAACCAGTCGCGACCGGTCTGGGACGGGTAATGCCGGTGCAGCAGTTCCGATTTCCGCTGGACCAGCTCCGCGTCGACCGGGTGGAACACGGTCGGCGCCGGTGTGTCGACCTCCGCCTTGAGGATCTCGTAGCCGAGGATCAGGTGGTCGCGGAACTCGGTCGGCACCAGCTCGGCGAGCGTGCGGTGATCTTGGTGCGCGTCGCCCGGTTGCGGGGCGAACACCAGGTCCGGTTCGCCCGCCCGGCGAAACTCCGCTACGGCCGTCTTGATCCGATCCCAGTGCGCCGGTGCTCGTCCGTCCGGGACGTCGAGCACCGTCAACTCCGGCGTCCGTCCGGCGCAGAAGGCGGTGAGCGCCGCCCGTTCCTCCTCTTCGCGCTCGGTGCCCGCACCGGAGAGGACCAGCGCGCGCACCCGCATATCCGGATGGTCGCGGGTCAGCGACAACAGCGTGGCGCCCATGCCGATCGGGATGTCGTCGCAGTGCGCGCCGAGCAGGGCGATCTCGGCGGGCCGCGGGGGAAGCAGCGCGATCACGGCTCCCACACCATCCATGGCCGGTGTCCGCTGCGGTAGGCCGCGTCGAGTTCGGCGCGCTCCTTGAATGTATCCGCCGGCTTCCAGAATCCGTCGTGGCGGTAACCGAACAACCGGCCCTGGCCTGCGAGCGCTCCGCAAGCGTCCTCCACCAGATCTCCACCGGGTGGCAGCAGGTCGAAGATCTCCCGGCCGAGCACGAAATAGCCGCCGTTCTCCCACAATGGCATATTCGCCACGGGAACGATGTCCTTGACCTCACCGGTAGGGCTGAGGTCCACGCAGTGGAACGACGATTGCGGCGGCACCACCATGAGAGAGGCCGCCGCCCCCGAAGCGTGGAACTGGGTGATCATCTCGTCCAGGGGAGCGTCGGTGAGGACGTCGGCGTAGTTGGCCAGGAAGTGCTCGTCGTCGCCGAGATGCTCGCGCACCCGGCGCAGGCGCTCCCCAATGGCCGACTCCACGCCGGTATCGACCAAGGTGATCGTCCAGTCATCGATGTCGCTGCCGAGCAACTCGACCCGGCCGTTGCGGATCACGAAGTCGTTGGACGCCGACTCCCGGTAGGTGAGGAAGAAATTCTTGATGTGTTCGGCGCCGTATCCGAGGCACAAAATGAATTCGGTGTGGCCGTAGTGCGCGTAGTACCGCATCACGTGCCAGAGCAAGGGGCGGGGGCCGACGAGTTGCAGCGGCTTGGGCACCATGTCATCGCTGCCTCCGCGCATGCGCATGCCGTAGCCACCGCAGAACAAGACGACTTTCATCGGCGCCGGTTTCCTTTCGACTCGGCTCCGGCCTGCACCGTGCGGGCCGGGAACGCCGGGTCGATCACGTGCAGCTCGGGCAAGGGATAGGCGAGCCGACCGCCCCACTCGGCGACATGCCGCAACTGTGCGGTGATCTCGGACTCGAGATTCCAAGGCAGCACCACGATCACGTCCGGGCGATCGGCGTCGAGACGGGCCGGCGGGTGGATCGGGATTCGCGTTCCCGGTGTGAATCTGCCGTGTTTGTAGGGGTTGCGGTCGACGGTGTATTCGAGCAGGTCAGGTCGGATCCCGCAGTAGTTGAGCAGTGTGTTTCCCTTGCCCGGTGCACCGTATCCGGCGACGCGTTTGCGCTGGTGCCTGCAGTCGAGCAGGAACCGAAGCAATTCATGCCGCACCGACTCGGCACGCTCCCGCAGCGATGTGTAGCCGGCCACCGAGTGCAGCCCGGCGGCGCGCTCGAGGTCGAGCACCACCCGCACCCGGTCGCTCACCGCCTCCGCGGCGGCATCGGGGCGCACCCACAGCCGGATCGATCCGCCGTGCGTCGGTAGCCGATCGACATCTACCACGGTCAATCCGGCGACAGCGAGCGCACGCTGCGCCGACAGCACGGTGTAGTACTGGAAATGCTCGTGGTAGATGGTGTCGAACTGACCGGACTCGACCAAGTTCAGCGCATGGTGGACTTCGATGGTCAGCATGCCGTCATCCGCCAGCAGGATGCGCAGCGCACGAGTGAACCCGCGCAGATCCGGGATGTGGGCGTAGACGTTGTTCGCGATCACCAGATCCGCGGGGCCGTGTTCGGCACGGACGCGGCGTGCGGAATCCTCGTCGAGGAAGACGGTTTCGGTGGGCACGCCCGACTCGCGAGCCGCTGCTCCGACGTTGGCCGATGGCTCGATGCCCAGGCATCGGATGTCGCGGTCGACGACGTGGCGCAATAGGTAGCCGTCGTTGCTGGCGACCTCTACCACGAAGGAGTTCCTGCCCAGCCCCAGCCGTGCGGTCGCGGTGTCGACGAACTCGCCCGCGTGCCGGACCCAGCTGTCGGAGTAGGAGGAGAAGTAGGCGTATTCGGTGAAGGTGTCTTCCGGCGTGATCAGCGCCGGAATCTGCAGTAGCAGGCAGTCGGTGCACACCCGGAGGTGCAAGGGATAGGTCGGCTCGGGCAGGTCGAGCTGATCGGCGGTGAGGAACGATTCGCACGGCGGTGTGGCGCCGAGGTCCAGAATGCTGGACAGCCTGTCGGAGTCACAGAGTCGACAGCGCACAGATCCGATCCTTTGCTCGAAACGCCCCGGCCCGCCGGAACGCCTGTCGCGGCACACGGAAGCAGAAGCTGCCCGGCGTATCACGAGATGCGCGCGACGAGAACGTCATTCGTGGTACCGACCGCACCTGTTGCGACCTTCAGCGTACCGACGGCAATATCGGCCGGGTTACACATCCGCGTTACTAACTGTGATATAGGGCACATTTCATATTCGCACTCGTGGTGTTATTCCAAACGCGCATCACAATGGGTCGCTGGGCGGATTCGCATCAGTTAACATCCCGATCACGCTGCCTCGCGCACACCTTCTGACCGGCGAGAAATGTTGTGACACTTGCCGATCAAGTGCCGAGGAAGCGCTCGGTAGAGGCGGTCGGGACGCTGCCGGGACAGCCGATCCTCGGATCGGGTAGCAATTCCACCGTTGCCCCAGGAGGGGTGTTCTCTTGATGAAATCCAAGGCTGTCCCGGAATGGCATGGGACCGCCGAAATCCCACGATCCTTCACGGTTACCCCGGTTACCGTCTCGACCCGTAAGGCCTGGCGATCGGAGTACGTACGCCGCCTCGCCATCACCGATTTCGCCGCCGTATCCATCGCTGTGGGGAGTGCGCAACTGATCCGTTTCAATGAGGGCGGCGCTCCGCCGCTGGCCTGGGAAGGGCCGTACCGGGTCGGCTACACGATGGTATCCGGGGCGCTGGTCGCGGGCTGGTTCGCGATCCTCGGTAGTGCGGGCAGCCGTGCGCCGCAGCTGGTCGGCAGCGGTGTCGAGGAATTCCGGCGGCTGATGTCGGCGACGATGCACCTGTTCGGCGTACTGGCATTCACGTCACTGGCACTCGAAATCAAGTTCGCCCGAGGGTATCTCGCGATCGCCTTTCCGGCGGGCGTACTCGCGGTGGTCGGTGGACGACTGTGGTGGCGCCACCAGCTTGCCAGGGCACGCCGCCGGGGACGCTATCGTTCGGCCGTACTCGTGGTCGGTACGGCCGAAGCGGCCGCGGCGATATCCGCGGCGTTCGCCACAGACCCGGGCGCCGGGTACAACGTTGTCGGCGCCTGCGTGCCGGGTGGGCAATCAGGAGATGCGCCGCTGGCGTTCACCGGCGGCACGGTCGCGGTCGTCGGCGACGACAGCGCCGTGCTGCGGGCGGTCCTGCACACCCACGCCGACACCGTCGCCATCGGTCCGACCCGGCATCTCGGTCCGACCGAGTTGCGCAGGCTCGCCTGGGAACTGGATGCGCTGGGAGTCGAGTTCATGCTGGCGCCAGGGGCGGTCGACATCGCCATATCCCGGCTCACCAATCGGCAGGTCGCGGGAATGCCGATGATGCACATCGCCGAACCGCAGTACGAGCGGGCTCGGTCGGTCAGCAAAACGGCCTTCGACATCGTCTTCGCGACGATGTGCCTGCTACTGCTGCTGCCGGTGTTCCTCGTGATCGCGATCGCGGTGAAGACCACCAGCCGCGGCCCGGTCTTCTACCTGTCCGAACGCATCGGCCGATACGGCCTGCCCTTCCGCATGATCAAGTTTCGCAGTATGCACGACGATGCCGACCGATATGCCGAAGCTTTGATCGCACAGCAAGGTGCAAATCCGGTCTTCTTCAAGATGAAGATCGATCCCCGCGTCACGCCGGTCGGACGATTCCTGCGCAAGTACAGTCTCGACGAGCTGCCGCAGTTCCTCAACGTGCTGCGCGGCGACATGAGCGTGGTCGGGCCGCGACCGCAGGTGCGGCGGGAAGTCGACACCTACGACCACATGATGCGCCGACGCCTGCTGGTGAAGCCGGGGCTGACCGGCTTGTGGCAGGTCAGTGGCCGGTCGGACCTTCCGCTCGAAGACGCCGTGCGGCTCGATCTGTCCTACGTGGAGAACGTGTCCATGCGGATGGACCTGCGGCTGATCGCGCGCACGGTCGGTGTGGTGGCCCGGGGTGACGGAGCGTACTGAAGGCCCTGCGGACCGGGCGGTAGTCGGATGTTCCGACCGCCGCTCGCGTAGGGCGGTCGAGAACGCACCCGATCTGGGCTGAACTACAACCGCCGCCGCGAAACACGGTGTCAGTGGCCGTATCAGGCGGGTGTCAGGGCGGTGTCAGGCCGGACGCCGAGAGTTGTTGCCATGACGAAGAACAGCAACCCGGCCCCCGCTTCGAAGTGGACCGGCACGGTGCCGGTGGACGATACCGCCCTGGCGGTCACCGATACCGGCGGTCCCGGTATCCCCGTGATCTACTGCAACGGCCAGTTCGCCACTCAGGGCTACTGGCGGCGGGTCATCGCCGCGCTCGGCCCCGCCTACCGGCACATCACCTTCGACGAGCGCGCCCGCGGCAAATCCCGGCGTTCGGCGGACTATTCCTTCGAGGCCGCCGTCCGGGACGTCGATGCGGTCTCGGCGGCCAGAGGCGTGCACCGGGCGCTGTTGGTGGGCTGGTCCTACGGGGCAGTCGTCGCGGCGCACTGGGCCGACCGGAATCCGGACCGTGCCATGGGCGCGGTGCTGGTCGACGGCGCCTTCCCGTACGACTGGCTCGACGAGGCCATGGAGCAGCGGATCCGCAAGCTGTTCAAGCGGCTGAGCTGGTTCACGCCGCTGCTGCGCCCGACCGGTCTGACCCCGCGGATGACCGCCGAACAGATGGCCGAGAGCAACATCGAGCTCGGCAAGCTCTCCCGTGAGCGCGAATTGGGTCCCCTGCTGGACCGCAGCACTGTTCCGGTGCGGTATGTGGTTGCTTCGGGGACGTCGTTCGGAAGCCGTGGCGACGAGCAAGAGCGAATCCGCACCAGCCTGGACGGCGTGTGCGCCCGCAATCCGAACATCCGGATCGGCGCGAAGGTCGCCGGCAACCACGGCGCGATCCTGCGCAAGGACTTTCGCGCCATCGCCGATGCCGTCCGCCAGACCGCACCGGCCGGAGACCAGCACGGCTCGCCGAGCCACTGACCGGCCCGCCGACCCCCCACATTTCGAAGGAGCACACCACCATGTCCATCACCCTGACCGACCAGGACAAGGCCACCGTCCGCACCGCCGCCTACGGCGCCGTATCGCTCATGGCCGCCGCCGACGCCACCGGCTCACCCCACAAGGCCGCCACGCACGGCAGCATCGCCCTGTCGTCGGCAACCGGCCTGGTCGGGCACGTACTCGCCGCGAAGTCCAAGGACATCACCCTGAACGGCAAGAACGTCGCCGAACTCACCGACCATGTGCTGCCTGCCCTGACCGCGGCGATGAGGCTGCTCGCGAATCAGGACCCGGCCGAGGCCGACAACTTCCGCAGCACCGTCCTCGTCGCCATCGACGCAGCCGCCGGATCCCACAAGGGCGCGCCCAGCCCCGTCCCGGCCGAGATGGTCCGCAAGATCACCGCAGCGCTCGACGCGGCCTGATCGAGTGCCGCCCTACGACGTGGCGGGTACAGCGCCGTCACCGCGCCTTCGCGCGCCGCCGCCTCTCCATCTCCTCGCGTTCCAGCACAGCCGCCTCCGCGAGAGTCGGGGCGGTTCCGCCGAGCCGTGCGGGGACCCAGCGGGCGCCTTCCACCATTGGATAGTCGCGTTGAGCGAGGTCCAAAAGCTCACCCATCCGCGTCCGCAAGGTGGCGGTGAGTTTCTCGGCCGGTTCATCGGGCGGGATCGGTGCGCCGATCCGGATGGTGACCGGAAAATTATGGCGGCCCAACTGCTTGGGGATGTCCTTGGTCCAGATCCGATGAGCGCCCCAGATGACCAGGGGAACGATCGGGACCCCGGCTTCGACCGCCATGCGCGCCGCACCGGACTTGAATTCCTTCAACTCGAAGCTGCGGCTGATCGTCGCCTCGGGATAGACCACGACCACCTCGCCCTCGCGCAAAGCGGTCACCGCGCGGGCGTACGACTCGGCTCCGGCCGTGCGATCGACGCCGATCGCCTTGCAGTGCTTCATGAGAAAGCCGACGATGCCGTGTTCCAGTTCGGCCTTCATCATGAACCGGACGTTGCGGCCGGACTTGCGCCCGACCAGTCCGACTTCCATGAAATCCAGATAAGCCGTGTGATTCACCGCCAGCACCGCGCCGCCGGAACGCGGAATGTGCTGCCTGCCCTGGATATCGAGGCGCAGACCCTGCGCGAAGAAGATGGCGCGGGCCAATCCGGTGAGAATGTCGTAAACCGGTTCGCGCGCCATCGCACCTCCCGCTACTGCCCCGCCGCGTTCTTGCGCGCGGCCTTCGCCTCGGCTTCGGCGGCGTCCATCGCGTCCGCCTCTTCCAGGGTAGGAGCGCTGCCGCCGAGCCGGGCCGGAACCCAGTACGCGCCGGGCTCGTGCACATAGTCCTTCTGCAGGTCGGCCAGCATTTCCCGCATGGTCGAGCGGAGCTTGGCGGTGAGTTCGGCGGCGGGCTCGAACGGCTGGATCGGCTCGCCGACCGCGATCGAGATGGGCGTGTTGGTGCGGCCCAGCCGCTTCGGGAACCCCTTCGTCCAGACCCGCTGCGCGCCCCAGATGACGATCGGAATGATCGGCACCTCCGCCTCGATGGCCATGCGCGCCGCGCCGGACTTGAATTCCTTGATCTCGAAACTGCGGCTGATCGTCGCCTCGGGGTACACCCCGACCAGCTCGCCACGGCGCAGATAGTCCACAGCGGCCTTGTAGGAATCCGCGCCCGCCGAACGGTCGACGGGGATGTGCTTGAGCGCGCGCATGATCGGGCCGGAGATCTTGTCGTCGAAGACCTCCTTCTTGGCCATGAACCGGACGTAGCGCTTCGGGGTGCGCACCGGCAGGCCCGCGTAGGTGAAGTCCATGTAGCCGGTGTGGTTCACCGCCAGCACGGCGCCACCTCGGGCGGGAATGTGTTCATCGCCCTTGACGGTGAACTTCAGACCTTCGATGAAGAAGACGGTACGGGCGAGGCCGATGATCGTCCGGTAGACGGGTTCCACAAGTCCGCTAGCGTAGTCGCTGCTCGTCCCCATCGGCAGTTCGCCGCCGCCGCGCGCCGCGCCGGAGCGAGGACGCATGAGCAGCCCCGACCGCACGTCCGGAGAGAAGAGGATCGTCGAAGTGGAACGCGCCCGATCGGTACCGCGCGAGTACGACCGCAGTGCAGCACGCGAGCGGAACCGGGCCGGGCGAGCGACCCGCGCCGCGCTGGCCTGCGGCTCCGCCCTGATCGCTGCGATCGCGCTGACCGGATGCGATTCCGTCGTCGGCATTCCGGAGGAGACCCCGCCGCAGGCGGCCGTTCGCACGACACCGCCGGCCGCCGTGCCGGCCACGCCCCCGCCGAGCTCCTCCGCGCTTCCGCCGGTTCCCGCCGACGCTCCGGCGGTCGGCGCGGTCGCGGGGGTGCCTGCCGCCGCCCCGGCGATGCGGCGCTGGGCGGCCGACCTGCGCTCGCACACCATCGCCGAGATGCAGGACAAGTGCTGGACCATCGCGCCCAGGAACGTCGCCGAGATGTACGGAGACCAGCAGGCCGTCCTCACCGCGTTGGCCCAGCCCGGCACGGCGGGCCAGGACGCCGTCATCTGGAAGAGCCCGACCACCACCGTCGCCGTCCAGCGCGCCGAGATCGAGACCGGCTACGCCTGCCCGCGCGTCGCGACGGCCGGTGCGGAGATCGCCTACAACGACGCCGACGCCCGGCACACCGTGCGCCGGTACCTCTCCCGCTTCGTCGGCACTCCGCTCGACCCCGCCGACAAAGAAGGCGACTACCCTCTGATCTGTAAGGCGTCCCCGGCGTCCTGGGATCCCAAGGGCACCGGGCGTCCGAGCCCCGCGCCGCTGGCGAACAACCAGGGCGTGCTCACCGGGGCCGCCGAGTTCGCCGACCAGCAGATCCGGTCGGAGCAGGTGAACACCGACTACATCGCGGTGCTCGTGCCGGTGACCAACTCCTCCGGTGTGACGCAGACCCGCACCTTCACCTTGCGCTCCGGGACGGACGGCTACTGCATCGGCGATGTCTCGCCGTAACTACTACCCTGGTTGGCTGGTAAACAGCAGGAGGAGCAGCTAGTGCAGATCACCAGCGTCGGACACGCCGGATTCCACATCCGCACCGCGGCCGGGTCGATCCTTTGCGATCCCTGGGTGAACCCCGCGTACTTCGGTTCCTGGTTCCCGTTCCCCGACAACACCCAGCTGGACTGGGACGAGCTGGGCGCATGCGACTTCCTCTACGTCTCGCACCTGCACCGCGACCATTTCGACGCGAAGACGCTGGCCGAGCACGTGAACAAGGACGCGACCGTGCTGCTGCCGGACTATCCCGTGCCGGATCTGCGCCGGGAGCTCGAGCAGCTGGGCTTCCACAAGTTCTTCGAGACCGAGGACTCGGTCAAGCACACGGTGACCGGCCCCGGCGGGGACCTGGACGTCATGATCATCGCGTTGCGCGCGCCCGCCGACGGCCCGATCGGCGACTCCGGGCTCGTGGTCTCCGACGGCGAGACCACCTGCTTCAACATGAACGACGCCCGCCCGGTCGACATGGACGTGCTGCAGGACGCCTTCGGCCATGTCGACATCCACCTGCTGCAGTACTCGGGCGCGATCTGGTACCCGATGGTCTACGACATCCCGGCCCGCACCAAGTCGAACTTCGGCAAGCAGAAGCGTCAGCGCGGCATGGACCGCGCCCGCAGCTACATCGAGCAGGTCGGCGCGACTTGGGTGGTGCCGTCGGCGGGTCCGCCGGTGTTCCTGGACGACGAGTTGCGCTACCTCAACGACGATCGCGGTGACGAAGGCAACATCTTCCCCGACCAGAAGGTGTTCCTGGAGCAGATGGAGATCCACGGCAACGGGGGCGGAATCCTGATGATCCCCGGCTCGGTCGCGGACGTGCGCGGCGCCGAGCTGACCCTGACCCACCCGAGCGACCCCGCCGAGATCTACGACAACAAGGCCGAGTACATCGAACGGATGGCCCAGCGCCTCGCCCCGGTACTGGAGGCCGAGAAGGCGACCTGGGAGCGCGGCGATGGCTCGCTGCTGGAGCCGCTGCGCAAAGTGTTCGAGCCGATCATGGCCCAGAGCGACGTGATCTGCGACGGCATCGGCTACCCGGTCGGCTTGGTGATCGGCGAGGAGACCGTCGTGCTGGACTTCCCCAAGCGCACGGTGCGCGAGCCGATCGAAGGCGAGGGGCGCTACCGCTACGGCTTCCGCATCGCGCCGGAGCTGGTGCGCACGGTGCTGCGCGACCGGGAGCCCGACTGGGTGAACACCATCTTCCTGTCCACCCGCTTCCAGGCCTGGCGCATCGGCGGATACAACGAGTTCCTCTACACCTTCTTCAAGTGCCTCACCGACGAGCGGATCGCCTACGCCGACGGCTGGTTCTCCGAGGCGCACGACGACTCCGCCTCCACCGAACTCAGCGGCTGGGAGGTGCAGCGGCGGTGCCCGCACCTGAAGGCGGACCTGTCGAAGTTCGGTGTGGTCGAAGGCAACACGCTGACCTGCAACCTGCACGGCTGGCAGTGGGACCTGGAGTCGGGACGGTGCAAGACGTCCAAGGGCCACGAATTGCGCTCGCGCAAGTTGGACTGAATCCGAGACTTCCGGCCGGCGTTCACACGCCGGCCGGAAGCGTTTGCCAGCCGATTACCGGTCGGCGACCTCGCGGGTCAGCTTCGACGACCACGGACACCAGAAGCAGCCCGGCAGAAACGCGCCGCACGCCTCGTCCAGGTGATCGTTCACGTACATGATGCTGGCGTCGCAAACCTCGATCGCCATGGTGAAGAAGGTGATGGTGTCGGGGTCCAGATGGAAGTCCCAACCCGGGTTGTAGGGGGCGGGCATCTTCCGGATCCGGCCCATGACGTGGACGGACATCTGCTCGTCACCCGACAGGATGCGGCGTGCTTCGGCGATCCGCTGCTCGTTGGTCAGCTGGATGATGAACTCTTTGCCGGAGTAGTCGGTGAATGCGAAGAGCGCCATGTCTTCCCCTCTTGTCGATGGGTCGTGTTGGTTGGATGGCGAATCCGCACCGGTGCGGTTCGATCCTATCGGCGCATCACCGTAGATTTGCTAGAAATTTGCTAACCAGTAGATAACCGGGCTCCGGTCGGTCTCGGCGGCAGAAAAGA
>NZ_JBJZOK010000040.1:0-54135 GCF_047200615.1 Nocardia sichangensis | reverse complement strand
TCGGGTGGGGCGTATGTGCCGTTGGATCCGGATCATCCGGCCGAACGCATCGCGCACATCCTCGACACGGCGCAGCCGGTCTGCGTCCTCACGACCTCCGCCGACGCGGTGGACGTGCCGGAAGGCACCGCGGTCCTGCTGCTGGACGCGCTGGATCCGAACCGATTCGACGACAGCCCGGTTCGCGCGGAAGAACTGGTGCGTCCGGTGTCGCCGCACCATCCGGCGTACGTGATCTTCACTTCTGGGTCGACCGGCAGGCCCAAAGGCGTGGCGATCTCGCACTTCGCGATCCAGAACCAGATCAGCTGGATGCTCGCGGCCTATCCGCTGGACGCCGACGACGTGTACCTGCAGAAGACGGCGACGACCTTCGACGTCTCGCTGTGGGGATACTTCCTGTCGCTGCGCGTGGGCGCGAAGCTGGTCGTCGCCGCCCACGACGGGCACCGCGATCCGGCGTATGTCGCGGAAACCATTGCGGCGCAGGGTGTGACGGTGACGGACTTCGTGCCGTCCATGCTGACGGTCTTCGCCGCGCACACCGCTCCCGGGTCGTGCCCCACTTTGCGCGACATCTTCGTGATCGGCGAAGCGCTGCCGCCGGAGACCGTCGCCGCCGTGCGCACGGTGACCGACGCGGCCGTGCACAATCTCTACGGCCCGACCGAGGCGGCGGTGTCGGTGACCTACTGGCCCGCGACGGCCGCGGACGAGCGCAGCGTGCCGATCGGCGTGCCGCAGTGGAACACCCAGGTGTATGTGTTGGACGCGCATCTGCAACCCGTGCCGGTGGGTGTGCCCGGTGAGCTGTACTTGGCCGGTGATCAGCTGGCCCGCGGTTATGTGCGGCGTCCCGATCTCACGGCAGACCGGTTCGTGGCCAATCCCTTCGGCAACGGTGAGCGGATGTACCGCACCGGTGACCTGGTGGTCTGGCGCGCCCCGACCGAAGCGCTGCCGCATCGGCTGGACTACCTCGGCCGGACCGATTTCCAGGTGAAGTTCCGTGGTCAGCGGATCGAGCTGGGCGAGATCGAGACGGCGCTGCTGGCGCAGCCTTCGGTGAGCCAGGCGGTGGCCTTGGTCGCGCCTTCGTCGCTCGGGGACCAGCTCGTCGCCTACACGGTCCCCATGCCGGGGTACTCGATCGAGCAAGGCGAGCTGCTCGCTGCAATCGGGGAAACGCTGCCCGGCTACATGGTTCCGGCCGCCATCGTCGCACTGGATGCGTTGCCGCTGAATCCCAGCGGCAAGCTCGATCGTAAGGCGCTTCCCGAACCTGCCTTCACCGCGCGTGAGTTCCGTGCGCCCGCGACGGCGGTCGAGGAGATCGTGGCGGGTGTGTTCGGCGAGGTGCTCGGTGTGACCCGGGTCGGCGCGGATGACGACTTCTTCGCGCTCGGCGGTAATTCGCTGGTCGCCACGCAGGCGGCGGCGCGCTTGGGTGCGGCGGTCGATGCTCGCGTGCCGGTGCGGGTGCTGTTCGAGAACTCGACGGTGGCGGGGTTGGCGGCGGCGCTGGAGTCGCACACGCCCGGTGAGCGTGGTGTGGAGCTGGGGAGCATCGCCCGGCCGGAGCGGTTGCCGTTGTCGTTGGCGCAGCGGCGGATGTGGTTCCTCAACCGCTTCGACCACGTGGACGGCGCTGCCGCCACGGCCTACAATCTGCCCTTCGCATTGCGGTTGACCGGCGAACTGGATGTCGCCGCGCTGGGTGCGGCGCTGCACGACGTGGTGGCGCGCCACGAGGTGCTGCGCACGGTGTATCCGGAGACCGCGGATGGTCCGGTGCAGGTGGTGCTGGCCGCCGGGCAGGTGGCGCTGGATGTGGGCGCGCATGCGATCGGTGCGGACGAGGTCGCGAGCGAGGTGTACACGCTCGCGGCGACTCCGTTCGACGTGACCGCCGAAGTGCCCGTGCGGGTGCGGCTGCTGCGGATCGCGGACGCGCCGCATGAACATGTGTTGGCGGTGGTGGTGCATCACATCGCGGCGGATGCGTCGTCGATGGGTCCGTTGGTGCGGGATGTGATGGTGGCGTACGCGGCGCGTACTTCGGGTGAGGCTCCGGGGTGGTCGTCGTTGCGGGTGCAGTATGCGGATTACGCGTTGTGGCAGCGTGCGGTGTTGGGGGAGGAGTCGGATCCGGGTTCGATTGCGGCTCGGCAGATCGGTTTCTGGCGGGAGCAGTTGGCTGGTCTGCCTGATTTGCTGGAGTTGCCGACGGATCGTCCGCGGCCTGCGGTGGCGTCGCTGGCCGGTGCGCGAGTGGATATCGAGATCGATGCGGCGACGCATGCGGGACTTGTGGATTTGGCTCGTGCGCATGGGGCGACGTTGTTCATGGTGGTGCATACGGCGTTCGCGGTGTTGTTGGCTCGGTTGTCGGGTAGTTCGGATATCGCGATCGGTACTCCGGTGGCGGGTCGTGGTGAGCGGGAGTTGGATGATCTGATCGGTATGTTCGTCAATACCGTGGTGTTCCGGACGCGGTTCGAGCCGGGTGAGTCGTTCGCGGGTTTGCTCGGTAGGCAGCGTGAGTCGGATCTGGCTGCGTTCGCGCATGCGGATGTGCCGTTCGAGCGGTTGGTGGAGGTGTTGAATCCGCCGCGGTCGACGGCGCGTCATCCGTTGTTCCAGGTGGGGTTGTCGTTTCAGAACGTCGCGCGGGCGGTGTTGGAGTTGCCGGGTTTGTCGGTGGCTGGTGTGGACGCGGATTTGGATGTGTCGCAGTTCGATCTGCATTTGATCGTGGGTGATGCTTATGCGGAGTCGGGTGCGGCGGCTGGTATCGGTGGGTTCTTGACGTATGCGACTGATCTTTTCGATCGGGCGACGGTCGAAGGGTTCGCTGATCGGCTTTCGCGCATTCTCGCCGCCGTGGTCGCCGATCCCACCGTCCCGGTCGGGGATATCGACCTACTCGCAGGCACCGAGCGCACCGACGTGCTCACCGCGTGGAACGACACCACCCATCCGGTGCAGCCCGCCACCTTGGCATCGCTACTGCGCCGGACCATCGCGGCGGCGCCGGGAGCCGTCGCGCTGGTCGCGGACCTATCCGGCGGCGAACGCGCCGAGCTGAGCTACGCCGAGCTGGCCGCTCGGGTGAACCGCCTCGCCCGTTACCTGATCTCGGTGGGCGTCGGCCCCGAAACCCGGGTCGCGCTCGCGTTCCGCCGATCGGTGGATCTGGTCGTGGCGATGTACGCGGTGGCCGAGGCCGGTGGGGCGTATGTACCGGTCGACCCCGACCAAGCCGCGGACCGGACCGACTACATCCTCTCCGTCTCCGCCCCGGTGTGTGTGCTGAGCAACGCGGAGTCGGACTTCGATACCGATGTCGCGCCGGTGGTGCGGCTCGAAGATCTGGAACTGACCGCGGTCGCGAGCGTGCCGCTCACCGACTCCGAGCGGGTCGTGCCCCTACGGCCGGAGAACACGGCCTACGTCATCTTCACGTCGGGTTCGACCGGACGCCCGAAGGGCGTCGCGGTGCCACACGCGGCGGTCGTGAACCAGTTGCTGTGGAAGACGGCCGAGTTCGAGCTGACGCAGGACGACTCGGTGCTGCTGAAGACGGCGGCCACGTTCGACTTGTCGGTGTGGGAGTTCTGGTCGGCCGCTGTCCGCGGTGGCCGTCTGGTGATCGCCGCGCCGGATGGTCATCGGGACCCCGCGTATCTGCACGACCTGATGGTGCGGGAATCGGTCACCACCCTGCACGTGGTGCCGTCGATGCTGGCGGCGCTGTCGGCACACCGGCCTGCGGCGGACGACTGGTCGCCACGGCGGGTGCTGGCGATCGGTGAGTCCCTACCCGGTTCGGTGGCGCAGCGGTTCCTACGCGGCTGTCCGCGTACGGAATTGTTCAATCTATATGGTCCGACCGAGGCGGCGGTGTCGATCACCAGCCATCGGGTGACGCTCGCTGACGAGATGTCGGTGTCGATCGGCGGGCCGGTGTGGAACAGCCGGGTGTTCGTGCTGGATGGTCGTTTGCGTCCGGTTCCGGTGGGTGTGTCGGGTGAGTTGTATTTGGCTGGTGCGCAGTTGGCGCGTGGCTATTTCGGTCGTGCGGATCTGACGGCGGATCGGTTCGTGGCGAACCCGTTCGAGCCGGGTGCGCGGATGTATCGCACCGGTGATTTGGTTGCGTGGACGAGCACCGGCGAACTGGAATATCGGGGTCGTACGGACTTCCAGGTGAAGATCCGTGGTTTCCGTATCGAGCTCGGTGAGATCGAAGCCGCCCTGCTCGCGCTGCCGCAGATCGCGCAGACGGCGGTGATCGCGAAGTCGGATCCGAAGACCGGTGACCGTTTGGTGGCCTACCTGGTGCCTGCCGAGGCCGGTGTCGATGTGGCGCGGGTGAAGTCTGAACTCACTGCTGGGTTGCCGTCGTACATGGTGCCGTCGGCGTTCGTGGTGTTGGATGCGTTGCCGTTGAACGTCAACGGCAAGCTCGACCGCAAGGCGTTGCCGGAGCCGGAGTTCGAGATTCAAGCCTTCCGTGCGCCGTCGACTCCGATCGAGGAGATCGTGGCGTCGGTGTTCGCCGAGGTGCTCGGGGTGGAGCGTGTCGGCGCGGATGACGACTTCTTCGCGCTCGGTGGTAATTCGCTGTTGGCGACGCAGGTCGCGGCGCGGATCGGCGCGGCGCTGGATGCCCGTGTGCCGGTCCGCGCGATCTTCGAGGCAGCGACCGTCGCCGCACTCTCGATCAAGGTCGAGCGGGGCTCCGGTGAACGCAAACGTATCCCGCTCGTCGCGGGTCCGCGTCCGGACCGCATCCCGCTGTCGTTCGCGCAGCAGCGCATGTGGTTCCTCAACCAGTTCGACACCTCGGCCTCGGTCTACAACATCTCGGCCGCTATCCGCTTGTCCGGCGACCTGGACGTGGCCGCGTTGCGGCTTGCCGTCGCCGACCTCGTCGCCCGTCACGAGATCCTGCGCACGATCTACCCGCAGACGCCGGACGGCCCGGTACAGCGGGTCCTCGCTCCGCACGAGGTTGCGGTGGATCTGGCTCCCGTGCAGATCGGCGACGAGCACGTCGCGGGCGAGATTCAGCGGGTCGTCGCCGCGGGCTTCGACGTGACGGTCGATGCGCCGTTGCGCGCGAAGCTGTTCCAGCTCGCGGGCACCGAATACGTGCTGGTCTTCGTCGCCCACCACATCAGCGCCGACGGCTGGTCGATGCGCCCGCTGACCAGGGACCTGATGCTGGCCTACGTGGCGCGCACCGGCGGCCAGGAGCCGTCCTGGGTCCCGCTGCCCATCCAGTACGCCGACTACGCGCTCTGGCAGCGCGACGCGCTCGGCCCCGACGACGACCCCGAGTCGCCGGCGGGCGAGCAATTGGATTACTGGACCACCGAACTCGCCGACCTGCCCGACGAGCTGAACCTGCCCGCGGACCGGCCGCGCCCGCCCGCCCAGTCCTTCGCGGGCGGCAGAGCCGATTTCGTCATCGAGGCCGACGTGCACGCCGCGCTTGCCGATCTCGCGCGGCGGCACAACGCCACGCTGTTCATGGTGGTACACGCCGCGTTCGCGGTGTTATCGGCTCGTCTGTCCGGCACCGAGGACATCGCCATCGGCACGCCCGTCGCGGGCCGCGGCGAAGCCGAACTGGACGACCTGATCGGCATGTTCGTCAACACGCTGGTGCTGCGCAGCCAGGTCACGCCCGGTCTCGGCTTCACCGAACTGCTGGCTCGCACGCGGGAAACGGACCTGCGCGCCTTCGCCAACGCCGACATCCCGTTCGAGCGGCTGGTCGAAGTGCTCGCCCCCGAACGGTCGGCCGGTCGCCATCCGCTGTTCCAGGTGGCGCTGTCGTTCGAGAACCTGTCCGCGACCGGCTTCGAGCTACCCGGCCTGAGCCTCACCGCGCTCGACCCGGCCGCCGACACCGCCAAGTTCGACCTGCTGCTGACCGTGCGCGAGCAGCGCGCCGAATCCGGTGCGGAAGCCGGCCTGGCCGCCGAATTCACCTACGCTCGTGACCTGTTCGACGAAGCGACCGTGGTCGAGTTCGGCCGCAGGTTCCGTCGCATCCTGTCCGCGGTCGCCCAGCGCCCGGAGACCGCCGTCGGCGATCTGGAGATCTTGGACGACTCCGAGCGCGCGGAGCTGATCGCCCGTACCGGCGCACCCGCCGTGCCGCCGCGCACGCTGCCGGAACTGATGGCCGCGGCCGTCGCCGGGAATCCGGCCGGAATCGCCGTGGTCGCGGACGACCGCACCTTCAGTTACGCAGAACTCGACGCGGCTTCGGCGCAATTGGCGCGGGCGCTGATCGACCGCGGCGCGGGACCGGAAGTGCCGGTCGCCATTGCGATCCGTCGTTCGGTGGAATCCGTGCTGGCACTGTGGGCGGTGACCAAGACCGGGGCGGCGTTCGTTCCGATCGACCCGACCTATCCGGCCGACCGCGTCGCGCGCATGGTCGCGGACTCCGGCGTAGCACTCGGCGTGACGCTCACCGCCGAACTGGACAACCTGCCCCTGCCCGGCGGCTGGCTCGCCTTGGACGATCAGGACTTCACCCTCGACGTCGCAGTGCGCTCGGATGAGCCATTGCGGCCAGACGAGCTGCGCGGACCGCTGCGCGCGAGCAACGCCGCGTATGTGATCTACACATCCGGCTCCACCGGCGTGCCGAAGGGCGTCGTGGTGACCCACGAAGGCCTGGCGAATTTCAGCGCCGAACAGGTGGAGCGCTATCGGCTCGACAGTTCCACCCGTGCCCTGGCGTTCGCGTCGCCTTCGTTCGACGCGTCGGTGCTGGAACTGCTGCTCGCGCTGGGTTCCGCGGGCGTGCTCGTGGTTGCGCCGCCGTCGACCTTCGGTGGCGCGGAACTGGCCGAGCTGATCCGCGCCGAAGGCGTCACGCACGCCTTCCTCACGCCGTCGGTGCTCGCCTCGCTGGATCCGGACGCGTTGCCGGGGGTGCGGGCCGTCGTGGCGGGCGGCGAAGCGGTGCCCGCCGATCTGGCGGCCAAGTGGACGACCATGTCCGAACGCGATTTCCACAATGGTTACGGGCCGACCGAAACCACCATCATGACCAACATCAGCGACCCGCTCCGGCCCGGCGAACCGGTCACGATCGGCGGACCGATCCGCGGGATGCGGTCGTTGGTGCTCGACAGCAGGCTGCGCCCGGTGCCCGAGGGCGTCACGGGCGAGTTGTATCTGGGCGGCATCCAGCTCGCGCGTGGCTATCACGCGCGCTCGGCACTGACCGCCGCTCGCTTCGTGGCGGACCCGTACGGCGTGCCCGGCGAGCGTCTCTACCGCACCGGCGATCTGGTGCGCTGGCGCCGCGGCGGCGGTGCGCCGGTCCTGGAGTACCTGGGCCGCAACGACTTCCAGGTCAAGGTGCGCGGCTTCCGCATCGAGCTCGGCGAGATCGACGCCGCGCTCACAGCCCAGCCCGAAGTCGACTTTGCCGTGACACTCGGTCGCGAAACCGGTTCGGGCGCCACCATGCTGGTCTCGTACGTGCTACCGGCCGAGGGGGCGACGGCCGACCCGTCCGTGCTGACCGAACGGATCGGACGCAGACTGCCGGAGTACATGGTTCCGGCGGCGATCGTCGTGCTCGACGCGATTCCGCTGACCCCGGCGGGCAAACTGGACCGCAAGGCGCTGCCCGCGCCCGAGCCGGCCCTCCGCGCCTACCGCGCGCCGCGAACCCCTGCCGAACTGGTGATCGCCGAGGTGATCGGCGAGGTGCTCGGTCTCGAACGGGTCGGGATCGATGACGACTTCTTCGCCCTCGGCGGCGACAGCATCGTGTCCATCCAAGTGGTCTCCCGTTCGCGCGCACGAGGTGTGACCTTCGCGCCGCGGGACGTCTTCGAATGCCGGACCGTCGCCGCGCTGGCCCGCGCCGCCGCGGTGGAGGGCGGCGACGGCGGTGACGAGGCGGGCGAACTACCGCTGACGCCGGACGCCGCGCGGATGCTGGACGAAGGCATCGAAGTGCGGGCCATCGCGCTCGACATCCCCGAGACCTGCTCCGTGGAGACGGTGCACGGCGCGGTCGCCGCAGTGCTCGAGCAGCATCCGATGTTGTGGGTACAGCTGCGCTACGGCGAGGACGGCACGCCGGTGCTGCGCATTCCCGCCGCCGCCGAACGCACCGGCGAGGCGTTCCGCAGGCTGGACCCGCAGCGCGGCGAGACTTCGCTGCCCATCGATGACGTTGTGCAGGCGGTCGCGGCCGCCCTCGACCCCGAACAGGGCCGCAACATCTACTTCGTGCTCACCGGCGGACCCGAGGCCCGCTCCACGCTGATCGTCGTGGCCAGCAGCCTCGTCATCGACGACGTTTCCTGGCGGGCGGTCGTCGACCAGCTCACCGCCCGGTGGGAGCGGGCGCGCCACGCCGCGCCCGCGAGCGCCGAAGCCGACCTCGGCGTGCTCATCCGCGCCCTCTCGGCCAAGGCGCACGATCCGGTCACCGTCGCCGAAATGGATTGGTGGCGACCAGCGCTCGGCTCCGTCCCGGAGGGCGCGGGAACCGAGGGACGGGATCTGCACGCACGCAGCCGGGTATCGCTCACCATCACCGCGGAGGGTGCGGCGGCCGTCGCCGCGGCCGCCGAGGCCTACCACGCCGGGGTGGAGGACATCCTGCTCACCGCGCTGGCGCTGGCACTGCAGACCTCCGCGGGAGAGACCGTCACACGCGCCATCGGTTCGGTCGTCCGGCTGTCCGCCGACGGTCGCGCGGCCACCGACGCCGATGGGGCGAGCACGGTGGGCGGCTTCGTCACCGAATATCCGCTGCCGTTGCGGTTGAGCCGGATCGACATCGATGATGCCCTGATCGGCGGACCGGCGGCGGGCATCGCGATCGCGCAGATCAAGGAGTTGCGCCGGTCGGTGCCCTCGCGCGGTGTCGGCTACGGCCTGTTGCGCCATCTCAATGCCGAGACCGCCGCCGAGCTGCGTGGCCTCGGGCGTGGCCGGTTCGCGCTGCGCTACCGGGACCTGCGTCCGGCGCGCGTGCACACCGACATCCCGTCGGACGACCTGCTGCTCGTACTGACCGTCGACGCCACCGACGACGGCCTGCTCGCCCGGTTCGACTTCGCCGCCGCCGCGTTCCGCGGTGAGGACGCGAAAACGTTCGCCGAGCACTGGATCCGCGCGCTCGGCGGCCTCGCCGAGCACGGACTGCGCCCGGACGCGGGCGGCTACACCCCCTCCGATTTTCCGCTGGTGCGGCTCAAACAGCCCGACATCGACCGCTTCGCCCGCGCCTACCCCGACCTGTCCGACGCCTGGCCGCTCACCCCGCTGCAATCGGGCATGTTGTTCCACGCCCTGCTCGCGGAGCGCTCGGTGGACGTCTACACCACCCAGTTCGTGCTCGATCTCAGCGGCGCGGTGGACGCCCGCCGGATGCGCGCGGCCGCGCAAGCGGTGCTGGACCGGCACGACAACCTGCGCGTCGCCTTCGCCGACGACAGCGAGGGCAAGCCCGTACAGATCGTGCAGGATTCGCTGGAGGTGCCGTGGCGGCTGATCGATCTGGGTCAGCTGGAACCCGACGCGGCCCGAGCCGAACTGGAGCGGATCAAGGCGGCGGATCTGGCCGACCACTTCGACATGCGGACCGCGCCGCTGTTGCGGTTCGCGCTGATCCGCTCCGCCGCGGCCCGCTACCACCTGCTGGTGACCAGTCACCACATCCTCGTCGACGGCTGGTCCATGCCGCTGTTGATGAAGGATCTGCTCACCCTGTACGCGTTCGGCGGCAAATCCCGGCACCTGCCCTCGGTGCCGTCCTACCGCGACTATCTGGCCTGGCTGGTCGCTCAGGACGCGGAAGCGGCCCGTTCCGCGTGGCGCGCCGCGCTGGCCGGTGTCACCGAGCCGACGCCGCTGGCGCCGGTCGATCCCGGCCGCGAGATCGCCTCGGGCGTGGGCGAAGTCGGGTTCGAGTTGTCCCCCGCCGACACCACCGCGCTGACCCGGCTCGCGTCGGGGCTGGGCGTCACGGTGAACACCGTGGTGCAGGCGGCCTGGGGGCTGTTGATCGGTCGCACCGCCGACCGTGACGACGTTGTCTTCGGCGCCACCGTGTCCGGCAGGCCGCCCCAGCTGGACGGTGTCGAGGCGATGGTCGGCCTGTTCCTCAACGCGATCCCGGTGCGGGTGCGGCTCGACCCGACCGGCACGCTGGGCGGGCTGCTGCGGCAGCTACAGGCCGAGCAGGCCGCCCTGCTGGACTATCACTACCTGGGGCTGAGCGACATTCAGGAAGCCGTCGGCGTGGAGGGGCTGTTCGACTCGCTCGTCGTGTTCGAGTCGTTCCCGGTGGACCGGGAGGGCCTGGACCGGGCCGGCGCCATCGACGGTATGAGCGTCACCGGCGTCGGCGCGGTCAACGGCACCCATTACCCGTTCACGGTCATGGTGGTGCTGGACAACCAATTGCGCGTCTCGGTGAAGTACCTGCGCGACGTCATCGACGAACCGGCGGCGCTCGCGCTCGCACAGCGGCTCTCGGCGCTGATCGGCCGCTTCGTGACCACTCCTCAGGCGCGCGTCGGCGATATCGACGTGCTGCTGGACGCCGAGCGCGCCGAGCTGGCCGCGCACAACGCCACCGACGTGCCGGAACTGCTCGACGGCGCGACGTTGACCTCCCTGTTCGACGCGCAGGTGGCGCGCACGCCGGACGCGCCGGCGGTCCGCTTCGGCGGTACCACGCTCACCTACGCCGAACTCGACTCGCGCGCCCGGTCCTTGGCCGTCGAGCTGATGCGTTGGGGCGTCGGCCCGGAGACGCTGGTCGCCGTGGCCATGCGGCGCGGCATCGACCTGGTCGTCGCGATCTACGCGGTGCTGCGCGCCGGTGGCGGTTACGTCCCGATCGACCCGGACCACCCGGCCGAACGCAGCGAGTACGTCCTCGGCAGCGCCGCCCCGATCTGCGCTCTGACCACCACCGCGGACGCGTTCGACACCGCGACCGGCGTGCCGGTGGTCGCCGTGGACACGCTGTATCTGCCTCCGTACGAAGGTCCTTGGCCGCAGGAGGAGGTGCGTCCGGACACCGTCGCCTACGTCATCTACACCTCCGGCTCCACCGGCCACCCCAAAGGCGTGATGATCACGCACCGGCAGATGGTGAATCAGTTCCGCTGGGCGCAGTCGGCCTACCCGCACGGCGGCGACGACGTGGTGCTGCACAAGACGCCGATCACGTTCGACATCTCCGCCTGGGAGTTGTTCTGGCCGTTGCAGACCGGGGCGTCGATCGTGATCGCCGCGCCCGACGGGCATCGCGACCCGGCCTATCTGGCCCGCGTCATCGTCGACAACGCGGTGACCACGGCGCATTTCGTGCCATCGATGCTGGACGCGTTCTTGGATCCCGTGGCAGGCCCGATCGTGGCGTACCCCTCGCTGCGCCGGGTGTTCGCCGCGGGCGAGGCGTTGTCCGGGGCCATCGCGAAAAAGTTCGCCGCGGCCGTGCCGGGCGCCGAGCTGATCAACTGGTACGGCCCCGCCGAGGCCACCGTGGTCACCGGCCATCCCGTGCGCGACACCGCCGCGGCGGCGGTTCCGATCGGCATCCCGGCGGCCAACACCCGCGTGCACGTGCTCGACCGGCAGTTGCAGCCGGTGCCGCCGGGCGCGGCGGGCGAGTTGTACGTCGCGGGTGCGCAATTGTCGCGCGGCTATCTCGGGGCCCCGGCCCTGACGGCCGAGCGTTTCGTCGCCCATGCGGGCGGCACCCGGCTCTATCGCACCGGGGACATCGTGCGCTGGCACGACGGCGCGCTGGAATACCTGGGCCGCAGCGACTTCCAGGTCAAACTGCGCGGCCAGCGCGTGGAACTCGGTGAGATCGAGGCCGTGCTGACGAGTCATCCGCAGGTGCGGCACGCCGCGGTCTCGGTGGTGCGTGGCGCCACCGGCGATCGGCTGGTCGCGTACGTCGTCGGCGCGCCGGGGACGACCCTCGACGAAGCCGCGTTGGCGGCGCACGCCCGCGCCGCGCTGCCGTCGTACATGGTGCCCTCGGCTGTCGTCGCGCTCGCCGAGCTTCCGCTCAACGCCAGCGGCAAACTCGACCGCAAGGCGCTGCCAGCGCCGCCGTTGGTGGCGCGTCCGTACCGCGCGCCGGGCACGCCGCTGGAGCGGACCGTGCTCGAGGTGTTCGACGAGGTCCTCGAACCCGGCCCGGCGCATCGGGTCGGGATGGACGACGACTTCTTCGGCCTCGGCGGCACCTCACTGGTCGCCACGCGGGCGGTCAGCAGGCTGCGCACGCTCACCGGCGCCGAGGTGCGGGTGCAGTGGTTCTTCACCGACCCGACCCCGGCGGCGCTGGCGGCCCGGATCATGGCCGCGCTGGCCGACGATCACGACTACGACCAGGACTCGAACGCGGCGCTCGGCGTGCTGCTGCCGATCCGCACCATGGTGCCGCACGACGTGGCCGCCGCCGAGCCGCTGTTCTGCCTGCATCCGATGTACGGGTTGTCCTGGTGCTACGCGGGCCTCGCGCGCTACGTGCCCGCAGGCACGCCGATCTTCGGCCTGCAGTCCCCCGCGCTCACCGAAGAGGGCTACCTGCCGGAGTCGCTGTTCGAGATGGCGCACCGCTACGTGGCCGAGATC
This sequence comes from Nocardia sichangensis, assembly GCF_047200615.1. Classification (NCBI taxonomy): domain Bacteria; kingdom Bacillati; phylum Actinomycetota; class Actinomycetes; order Mycobacteriales; family Nocardiaceae; genus Nocardia; species Nocardia sichangensis. Next base: position 41,475 of record NZ_JBJZOK010000040.1, on the reverse strand, counting down.
CGCGCGGTGCAGCCGCACGGGCCCTACCGGCTGCTCGGCTGGTCGCTCGGTGGTGTGCTGGCGCACGCGGTGGCGACCGAACTCCAGGCCGCGGGCGAAGAGATCGGCCTGCTGACCATGCTCGACAGCCACCCCGACATCGACGTCACGGATTTCCGGGCGGCGATCCGCGAGGCGCTGGCCGAACTCGGCATCGGCGCGGACGCCCTGCTGCCCGGCGAGGGCGACGTCCACGATCTGAGCGAGGCCGCGCTGGCCGCGCTGCACGCCACCATCCCGCCGGACATGGCGGTGCTCACCCCGGACCGGGTGCGCCGGATCTACCGCAGTGCGGTGCGCTCGGCCGAGTTGATCGCCGAGCACCGGCCGGACGTCTTCCGGGGCCGATTGGACTACTTCAGCGCGGCCGGTCACGACACCGCGGCGGCCGGCTGGCAACCTTATGTCGACGGCCGGGTGGACGATCATCCCGTCGGTGTCTCGCACGATCAGATGACATCGCCGGAAGCGCTCGCGCAGATAGGTCCCAGATTGTCCGAGTTGCTCGATCCCCCGGGGTGGGAAGCGACACGGAACATGGGGCGGTCATGATCGAGCCGACACCGTTCCGGCATGATAGGGCAACGGTGCGGTAACGAAGTCCACTGTTGTGACGACTACATAGGCCGTATGGTCGGGCGGGATGCCTGGGCATCCACCCCGGCGTGTGGGGCATGCAGAGCGAATCTCGAGACGAAGCGAAGGTGCGAAATTGATACGTCGACAGAGCCGGCGCGGTGGCCTGCGGGCCGCGGCCGCCATCGCGGCAACCGCGGTGCTCGCGGGGATGATGACCGGTCTCGGCGCGTCCAGCGCGACAGCTGATCCGATCATCGATTCCAAGACTCTGTTGGGCAACCCGGTCGCCCCGGACGGTTCGCGTATCACCAAGGCCGAGTACAAGGACGCGCGCAGCATCCGGCTGTACGTGTACTCGGCGGCGATGGACGAGAAGGTCATCATCGACGTCCAGCGCCCGGCCGACGCCTCCGTGCCGCGTCCGACGCTGTACCTGCTCAACGGCGCGGGCGGCGGCGAGGACGAAGCCTCGTGGCAGGCGAAGACCGACGCGCTGCAGTTCCTGTCGGACAAGAACGTCAACGTGATCCAGCCGATCGGCGGCAAGTGGAGCTACTACACCGACTGGATCAAGGACGACCCGGTACTCGGCCGCAACAAGTGGAAGACCTTCTTCACCGAGGAGCTGCCCCCGCTGGTCGACGGCGCGCTGGGCACCAACGGCGTGAACGCCATCGCGGGCCTGTCCACCTCGGGCACCACGGTGCTCGCGCTGCCGATCGCCAAGCCCGGCCTGTACAGGGCGGCCGCGGCCTACAGCGGTTGCGCGCAGACCAGTGACCCGGTCGGCTCCGAGTTCGTCAAGCTGACCGTCGAGACCTGGGGCGGCGGCAACACCGACAACATGTGGGGTCCGGAAGGCTCGCCGGACTGGGTGGCCAACGACCCGTACGTGAACGCCGAGGGACTGCGCGGGCTCGACCTCTACATCTCCACCGGCAACGGCCTGCCCGGCCAGTACGACACGCTCAACGGTCCGTACGCGCTGCCCGGCGCATACGGTCTGGCCAACCAGATCGTCATCGGCGGCGTGATCGAGGCGGGCACCAACTACTGCACGCACAACCTGAAGAACAAGCTGGACCAGCTGGGCATCCCGGCCACCTACAACTTCCGCGACTCGGGCACCCACTCGTGGGGCTACTGGCGCGACGAGTTCCAGCTGTCGTGGCCCGTGCTCGCGAAGGGGCTCGGTATCTGATCCGAATCGAGCCGGGACCGCCCGGCAAGATTCCTCCGACCGCCTGGTCGCCGCTGTCGCGCGACCAGGCGGTCTTCTTTATGGGGTAACCTTCACAAAAAAGTTCGGGAACCCGTAAAATTCAGTTCGTGGGTATTACGTTGGTCGAGTCGACCAAGTCCGTCACCGGGCGCGCGCGTGCCGCGACCGTTCTGCTGGGGCCCGCGTTCGTCGCGGCCATCGCGTACGTCGATCCCGGCAACGTCGCGTCCAACATCAGCGCGGGCGCGCAGTTCGGCTACCTCCTGGTCTGGGTCATCGTGCTGGCCAACGTGATGGCGGGGCTGGTCCAGTTCCTCTCGGCCAAGCTCGGCCTGGTCACCGGGTGGTCGCTGCCGGAGGCGGTGCGCGCGAAGGCGAGCGGTCCGGTCCGGCTGGCCTACTGGGGCCAGGCGGAGACGGTCGCGATCGCCACCGACCTGGCCGAGGTGGTCGGCGGCGCCATCGCGCTCCATCTGCTGTTCGGCCTGCCCCTGCTGGTCGGCGGCGTGATCACCGGCGCGGTGTCGATGGTTCTGCTGCTGGTGCAGGACCGTCGCGGCCAGCAGCCGTTCGAGCGGGTGATCACCGGGATGCTCGCGATCATCGCGATCGGATTCCTGGCGAGCGTGGTCATCGCCCCGCCGTCGGCCGGGGGCACGGTGGGCGGTCTCCTGCCGCGCTTCCAGGGCACCGAGAGCGTGCTGCTCGCCGCCGCCATGATCGGCGCCACGGTCATGCCGCACGCGGTCTACTTGCATTCCGGCCTGGCCCGCGACCGGCACGGGCAACCGGCGCCGGGGCCGCTTCGCGCGAGGCTACTGCGGATCACCAAGGTCGACGTCGGGCTGGCCATGATCTTGGCGGGCACGGTGAACCTGGCCATGCTGCTCATGGCGGCCAACACCCTGCGCGGCCGAAACGTCGAGACCATCGAGGACGCGCACGCGGCCGTCGGCGACGTGCTCGGCCCGGCCGCCGCGCTGCTGCTCGCGATCGGCCTGCTCGCCTCCGGCCTGGCCTCGACGTCGGTCGGCGCCTACGCGGGCGCGATGATCATGCAGGGCCTGTTGCACCGGCGAATCCCACTGATCACACGCAGGCTGATCACGTTGATCCCCGCCATCGCGGTCCTGGCGCTGGGGATCGACCCGACCCGCGCGCTGATCATCTCCCAGGTGGTGCTGTCGTTCGGCATCCCGTTCGCGCTGATTCCCTTGGTGCGCTTCACGAGTGACCCCACGCTGATGGGCGCGGACGTCAACCATCGCGTGACCACCGCGCTGGCCTGGACGGTCGCGGCGATCATCTCCGTGCTCAATGCCGCCCTGATCTACCTCACCGTCACCGGGCGGTAGCCCGCCCGGCGCGGCGCGCCGATCAGACCCAGTTCTCGATCCAGTACTTCCAGATCCGTGGTGCGTAGGCGTCCAACGGCGGAACCCTGATGTCGGTGCCCGCCAGGGCCGCGCTGGTGTGCCTGCAGTCGAACCAGCAGGCGAATTCACTGTGCTCCAGCACGTCCAGCGGCACACCGACCCGGGGCAGCAGCCAGTTCGCGCCGGGGACCCGCAACATCATGTCCAACGTGCGCTTGGGCATCACCTCGACCAGATGTGGCGCGCCCGCCTCGTCGGCGAACAGGTTCAGCGCGTCGACCGCGCTCTGCCTGCGCGGATCCACCAGGTGATAGGTGATCTTGTCCGAGCCGGCGCGATGCGCGATGTGATCGAGGGCGCGAGCCACGAAATCCACCGGGACCATGTTGGTCTCGCCCAGTTTGGGCACCAGGACCGGCAGCAGCCTCGGCAGCTGCGCGCCCATGCGCAGTAGGCGGAAGAAGTAGTACGGGCCGTCGATCCGATCGATCTCGCCGGTCCTGGAATGCCCGATCACGATCGACGGGCGATAGATCCGCCAGCGCAGCGACGATTCCCGGACGATCCGCTCGCCCTCGAAGTTCGCTCGCTGCATCGGGGTGGCCAGCGCCTGCCCGTGATCGAACATGTCCTCGGTGAACAGGCCCTCGGTGGACCCGGCCACCTCCACGGTCGAGACGTGGTGCAGCAAGCCGACGCCCAGCTCCTCGGCGACGTCGACCAGGTGCCTGGTCCCGCCGCCGCGCTCGGTCAGGTCGTAGCCTCCGGCCAGATGGAAGACGTGCTCGATGGCGCCGCGATGCCGGGCCAGCCAGGTCGGATCGATGCCGAGTCCCGGGGCGCCCAGATCGCCGCGCACCGGACGGACGCGGTCGCCGCCCGCCCATTCCTGCGCGCAGCAGGCGAACCGGTCGGCCGAGGCGTCGCCCGGCCGAACCAGCACGTGAATGTCACCCTCGCGTTTCAGGAGCTCAGGGATGAGAAAACGACCGATGAACCCAGTTGCCCCGGTAACCAGGTAAGTCATAGCCGATGAACATAGTCGCCTGTCGGTAGCTACGTTCCGGCGGGCTGATCAGTCGGCGAAGACGGGCTTGCGCTTGCTGAGCATCGCGGTCGCGCCCTCGATGAAATCGGGGGAGCGCAGCAGCTCGGTCTGCCCCGCCTTCTCGGCGGCCAGGGCCGCGTCCAGCGCCGTCAGCGTGGCCTGGTTCAGCGCGTGCTTGGTGAGTTCCAGCGCGCGGCGCGGACCCGTGGCGATCTTCTCGACCCCGGCCTCGACCGCGGCGTCGAGATCGTCGTCGGGCACGACGGCGGTGAACAGACCGGCGGCCGCGGCTTCCCGGGCGGGCAGCCGTTCGCCGAGCAGTGCCATCCGCGCCGCCAGCGGGCGGCCCGCCGCCGCGGCCACCAGCGCGGCCGCCCCGCCGTCGGGCATCAAGCCGATGTTGATGAAGGCCAGCAGCAGGTAGGAGTCCTCGCTCGCGTAGACCAGGTCGGCGGCCAGCGCGATGCCGACGCCGACGCCCGCCGCGGCGCCGCGGATGCGCACGATCACCGGGACCGGCGCGTCGACGATGGCCCGCACCAGCCGGTTCGCCGCGTCCATCACCATGTCCGAGGTGATGCCCCGCCGCGCCTCGTCCGCGCTCGCCGAGAGATCGGCGCCGGTGCAGAAATCGCCGCCCTCGCCGGTCAGTACGATCGCCCGCACCGCGCGGTCGTCCGCCGCCGCGCGGAAGGCGTCCCCGAGCGCGACCATGGTGTCGTAGTCGATGGCGTTCTTCCGCTTCGGGTTGGTGATCGTGATCCGGAGCACCTTGCCGTCCTGGACCGCGGTGAACTTCGCGGCGGAGGGGGCGGCCGGGGCCGCGGAATCGTTGTTGCTCACGTTTGCTCCTAAGCTGCAATTCGCCGGATGCCAGGCCGTGAATAGTGGTTAACTTTGCGAATTGTGGTTAACTTAGGTTCCATTGTCGGGCGCTGTCAACCAGCGCCGCCGGAGAACGGAGAGGTGCATGGTCGCGGATCGCAGCGAGGTCGATCTCGCTCCCGCGCGCCCCGAACCGGGCAGGCGGGCGAGCGCTGAGGGCGCGCCGTCGGTGCGCCGCCGTCCGAAGGACCGCAAGGTACAGATCATCCGGGCGGCCGCCCGCGCGTTCAGCGAACGCGGGTACTACCCGGTCGGCGTGGACGAGATCGCCGCCGAGGTCGGCATCTCCGGTCCCGCCCTCTACCGGCATTTCACGAACAAGTACGCGTTGCTGGTCGCCGCCGCGGAGGAGGGCGCGCAACACCTGCTGAACGTCGCCGAGGGGGCCGACGACACTCGGCTGGACCCGGTGCGGCGCGCCGACGCGCTGATCCGCGCGATCAGCGAGCACACCGTCGACATCCGCCGCGAGGCCGGGCTCTACCGCTGGGAGCGGCGCTATCTCGAGCGGGACGACCGCGTCCGGATCAAGAAGATCTACGACGACCTGAACAACACTCTCGCGGCGCCGATCGCGCTGCTGCGACCCGAGGCGCCGCCCGCGGACGTGGCGATGCTGGCCGCGGGCGTGCTCAGCGCGATCGCCAGCATCGCCGCGCACCGCACCGCACTGTCGAGCGCTCGGCTGCTTCCGCTGTTGCGTCAGATGTCCTGGGCCATCCTGCGCACCGAACTGCCTCCCGCGCCCGCCGAACCGGATCCCGGCCCGCCCGTGCGCGGCATCCCGGTGACCTCCAAGCGCGAACAATTGCTCACCGAAGCCATCCGGATTTTCGGCAGGCAGGGGTATCACGAGGCGAGCATCGAGGAGATCGGCGCCGCCGTCGGCATCAACGCCTCCAGCGTGTACCGGTACTTCGCGAGCAAGGCCGACCTGCTCGCCGCGGCGTTCCACCGCACCGGCGACCGGCTGGCCATCGCGATCACCGAGGCGCTGGCCGAAGCCACGAGCCGGGCGGACGCCGCGCGCAACGTGGCCGACCGCTACGCCAAACTGAGTTTCGCCATGCCCGAGATCATGGCGGTGTACTACGCCGAGTTCGGCAACCTGCCGCAGGCCGAGCAGCACAAGCTGCGCGCCATCCAGCGGCAGAACGTGCTGGAATGGGCCAACCTGCTGGACGGCGACCCGGTGGAAGCGCGTTTCCGGGTGCACGCCGCCATCAGTCAGGTGATCGATGTGGGCAGGCTGATCCGATTCGATTCCCGGCCCGCGCAATTGGCCCGCGTCACCGCGCTGATGGACGCGGTGCTGCTCGCCGATAACGCGCAGCCGGACGATGCCCGCCATTAACCCCGTGCATGGCCGCAAGCAGCGAAGGCGGAGGTAGGCGCAGCGCATGGCCGTAGCGAAGGCGGAGGTACGCAGAGGAGGCGCAGCCGGACAGCGTCCGTCATCAGCCCGCGCATGGCCGTAGCGAAGGCGGAGGTACGCGTGGGCGCGCCGCTCAGGGGCGGCGGCCGTGCCGGATCCGGAAGATCGTTCTGGCCAGGCGGAGATGGCGCGGGTGCCGGTCGAACGTGGACAGATTCACCGGCGCCTGATACCGCTTGCGGGTGATGGCCAGGGTCCGGCTGAACTCTCGTAGTCCCTGGTCGCCGTGGCTGTGGCCCTGGCCGTATTCGCCCACACCGCCGAAAGGCAGCGCGGGAATGCCCGCGTACGCGGTCGAGGAGTTGATGGTCACCACCCCGGCGCGCAGTTGCTCGGCGAACGCCTCGATCTCGTGCACGTCCCTGGTGAACACCGACACCGCGACGTCGGTGCCCACCGCGTTGATCCGCTCGGCGGCCTCGTCCATGCTCGCCACCTTGTTCACGATGAGCACCGGGCCGATGCCCTCGCCGGTGATCGCGGTGCTCTCCTCCGGCACTTCGGCCAGCACGATCGGCTCGATGTAGGGATCGCGGATGGAGTCCAGCCCGCCGACGACCGCGCGGCCGCCGCGGGCCACCGCGTCGCGCACCTGTCTGCGCACCACTTCGATCTGTGACTCCATGATCATCGGGCCGTAGGACGCCTTCCGGTCCGCGCCCGGCCGCAGCTTGCGGGCCTGATCCGCGACCAACTCCAGGAAGCGGTCGTAGACGGATTGGGCGACGTAGGCCCGTTGGATGCCGGTGGCGTTCTGCCCGGCGTTGGCCATCGCGCCGAACACGGCGGCCTCGGCGGCGTCGTCGAGTTTCGCGTCGACGTGCACGACCATGCTGCCCTTGCCGCTGCGCTCCACGATGACCGGCGTCATGGTCTGGGCGCACACCGAGATCACCTCGCGCGCAACGGCTTCGGAGCCGGCGTAGGCGATCTTGTCGACCTTCGCGCGGCACAGCGCGGTGCCGGTGGCCTTGTCACCCGTAACCACTTGCAGCACCGGCTGGTTCGGTGCGAGCCGGGACCAGCTGTCGGCCAGCCACACGCCGACGCCGGTGGTCAGCTCGTGCGGCTTGAACACCACGGCGTTGCCCGCCGCCATCGCGTAGGCGATCGAACCCATCGGGGTGAACACCGGGTTGTTCCACGGGCCGAGCACGCCCACGACGCCCAGCGGCAGATACCCGACGGAGGCCCGCTGATTGCGGGTGAGCCAGTTGGAACCGATGCGCCGCCGGTCCAGTGCGCGGCCCGCGTTGCGCGCGGCCCAGTCGAGGTCCTCCACCGCGAGCATCACCTCGATCGCGGCGTCGGCTACCGGCTTCCCGGTCTCCTCGCACAGCAGGGAGACCAATTCGCCAGAGCGCCGGGCGATCTCGCGTTTCCAGTCCAGCAGCCACCGCTTCCGGCTGCTGAATCCGAGTTCGGCCCACCATTTTTCGGCGGAGCGAGCCGCTCGCACGGCGCGATTCAGTTCGCCCGCGCTCATCACGGCGTAGTTGCCGACGACCTCGCCGGTGCGCGGGTCGTAGGACGTCAGGACGTTCGTTCGGCCCGTTCCTCCCGGACGCGCCGCCAACCGTGACTGCGCGGACTCGGCCATGATCACCTCTCGCAGTGTCGAAACCGGCGTGCGGACCGCTCAGCGGGGCCACATCCGTGGACGAGTGAGTGTTTTCCCCCGCAAAGCAGACTATGGTCTGGCGCAGCGGGCCGACAAGGCTCGGCCGCGGCCTCGGTGTCCGGATCGGATCGCGCTCACCAGCGCCGATTCTCCGCACGGCGAACGGGCAGCGGAAAATGTGAGTAAGGACACAATGGGCGCACGCTGGTGCGGGTACCTCACGCGACGCGGCAGCCCGGGCGATCGGGCCGGTAACATCACGCCGAGCGCGACGGATCACCAATCCGAGCGTGCGCCCGCGCTCGGGCGACCTGGTCGCCGTACCGGCCGATAGTGGAGAGTTGATGCCGAGTTCCAACCAAGCGGATTCGCATGCGAGTGAGCCTGCGGTCCGGGTAACGGACGTTCGCAAGTCGTTCGGCGATGTGCACGCACTGCAGGGCGTCAGCTTCGTCGCCGAACGCGCTTCCGTCCTCGGCATCCTGGGGCCGAACGGCGCGGGCAAGACGACCATGGTGAAGGTCCTCTCCACGCTGCTGCGTGCCGACTCCGGCACCGCCGTCGTGGCCGGGTACGACGTGTCGAAGGACCCGGCGGGCGTGCGCCGCTCGATCATGATGACCGGCCAGTACGCGGCGCTGGACGAGAACCTCTCCGGCCGGGAGAACCTCGAGCTGTTCGGCAGACTGATGGGCCTGGGCAAGTCCACGGCCCGCAAGCGCGCCGACACCTTGCTCGAGGAATTCGATCTGGTGAGCGCGGGCCGCCGAGCCGTGCGCCACTACTCGGGCGGCATGCGCCGCCGCGTGGACATCGCCTGCGGGCTGGTGGTGCGTCCCGAGGTGGTGTTCCTGGACGAGCCGACCACGGGCTTGGACCCGCGCAGCAGGCAGGGCGTCTGGGACCTGGTGACCGCGCTGAAGACGCAGGGCATCACGGTGCTGCTGACCACGCAGTACCTGGAGGAAGCCGACGTGCTCAGCGACAACATCATCGTGATCGACAAGGGCACGGTGATCGCCGAGGGCACCGCCGACGAACTCAAGGAGAAGACCGGCGGCAGCTACTGCGAGGTCGTCCCGCTGGATCAGAAGAAACTGCGCACCGCCGCGTACGCCCTTGGCGACCTGGTGCCGCCCGCGGTGCTGGCCGACATCGACGGCGGCGACCGGCTGTCCATCCCGGCGCCGGAAGGCGCAGCCACGCTGACCGAGGCGCTGCGCAGGCTCGACAGCGCCGGTGTGGAGCTGGCCGACATCGCGCTGCGCCGCCCCTCGCTCGACGACGTGTTCTTGTCCATCACCGGCCACTCGGGCGGGCGAGCGTGACCGCTGCGACCGCCCCGGAGCACACCGAGGCCGAGGTGACGCTGTTCGCCGAGTTGCCCGCGGCGCGGCTGTCGTCGTTCGCGCAGTGGCGCGCGCTGACCGGCCGCATCGTCCGCACCATGGCGACCAAGGGCGAGCTGATCGTCGCCGCGGTCACGCCGCTGATCTTCACCCTCGGTTTCTATCTGCCGTTGCGCTACGTGATGAAGATCCAGGGCGTCGACTACGCCCAGTACGTCATGCCGATCATCGTGTTGCAGACCATGGCCTTCACCATGATGTCGAACGCGCAGCTGGCCGCGTTCGAGGCGATGACCGGCCTGAGTACCCGACTGCAGACCATGCCGATCGGCACGCTGGTGCCGTTCACCTCGCGCATCTGCGCCGGGCTGGTCCGGTCGGTGACCTCGCTCACCGCCGCGGTGCTGTTCGGGTACCTGATCGGTTTCCGCTTCGTCGCAGGCGTCGGGCAGGCCGTGCTGTTCTGCGCGTTCTCTCTCGCGGTCGGCACGGTGCTCGCGGTCGGCGCCGACGGGCTCGGCAGTCTGACCAAGAGCCCGGAGTCGCTGAGTCAGGCGCTGACACTGCCGACGCTGATCTTCGGCATGCTCTCCTGCGGATTCGTGCCGGAACGCAACTTCCCGGAATGGATTCGCCCGTTCGTGCGCAATCAGCCGATCTCCCAGTTCTCCTTCGCGCTGCGCGACATGGCGGCCGACGGCGTGACCTGGCACGTGCTGTGGGTTCCGCTGGTGTGGTTGATCGGGCTGGCGGCGGTGTTCACCCCGTTGGCGATCTGGGCGAGTGTGAGGCGGTCATGAGTTCGGTGGAATCGACCGTGGAGCGCACCGCGCCGCAGACCGAGGTGTTCGAGGGACGCCCGGCCGAACCCCTGCCCGTCGTCCGGACGAGGCCGGAAGGCTCGCTGGTCACCTGGGTGGTGCAGAGCCTGATCCAGTGCAAGCGGCTGCTGCTGGTCTGGGCGCGTGATCCGGCGACGACCATCCAGACGCTGGTGTATCCCGCGCTCACCTTGGTGATGTTCTACATCGTGCTGAACAAGCCCGTCTCCGGGGCCACCGGCATGCCCGCCGTGTACGGCACGGTCCCGTTGTTGACGTTGGTCGCGGCGATGTCCGGGGCGGTGGTCAGCGCCCTCGGCTTCAAGACCGAGAAGATGACCGGGCTGCTCGGCCGGTTCTGGACGATGCCGGTGCACCGTGCGGCCGGATTCACCGGGCGGCTGCTCGCCGAGGCGATCCGTGTCCTGGTGACCACGGTGTTCGTCGTCGCGGTCGGTCTGCTGCTCGGTTTCCGCTTCGATCAGGGACCGGTCGCGGCGCTGGCGTTGATCGGCATCCCGGTGCTGTTCGGGGTGGCGTTCGCCGTCCTGGTCACCGCGCTTGCCACCGTGTCCGAGGGCGTGATGCTGGTGAACATCATCGGCATGATCAGCACCTTGCTGATGTTCTTCAACTCGGGTTTCGTCCCGGTTTTCGCCTACCCGATCTGGTTGCAGGACGTGGTGGCGCATCAGCCGATGAGTTGCGCGATCGATGCGATGCGCGGTTTGTCCTACGGCGGTGCGGTCGCCGACCCGCTGCTCGAGACGCTCGCCTGGACGCTCGGCATGATCGTCGTCTTCGCCTACCCGGCGATCAGGGGATACCGGCGGGCCGCGGAAACGGGGCCGTAGCCACCAGCTGTCACCGTGCGCCGGGTTCCGACTATCGGACCCGGCGTTCGGCGTCTTCACGCGGTTCGGCGAACTCGTAATCCAGCCAGCGGTTCCGATTGGCCCAGCCGACCAGGTCGTAACGCCAGCGGAACGGCCAGGTGTGCGCGACCGTGCCGAACAGCACAGCGCCCAGCGCCGTGTAGTCGTCGTGCGCGGACAGCAGGGCGCGCTGACCACGCGGGGTGGCGCTGAAGAACGCGTCGAACATGGCGATGGACTGCTCGGTGGTGAGTCTGCCGAGGCCGTAGAGGCCGCGCATCCGCATCCAATACACCAGCCGTGCGCGCGGCGGCCACAGCGCGGCGATGGGGTCGCGGCCTTCCAACAGCGCGGTGATCGCGGTGTCGACCAGTGCCAGTGAGTCGGCGACGCTGTACCCGGTGCACGGGTGCATCATGCCGCCGCGCGAGCCGAACGCGATCGCGCGCGCCTTGCCGGTGCGTGGCGGCGGCTGGTCGAGTGGATAGTGCGCCGCCTCGCTCGGTTCGTCGCCGGTGAGCCGGATGCCGTGCGCGGCGAGGCGCGCGAGTGTGCGCTTGCGCAGTTCGTGCTGCGGCATGCCGCCCCGGAGGCCGAGACTGGTCTCCTCGAAGATCACCGTGCCGTCGCCGAGCGGCACCGCGTAGAGGAACGACGGCGGCTCGTCCGGGCCCGCGCCGTTCTCCGGCCGCCAGTCCAGCAGCAGGCCCTCGCCTTCGGCGATCATCGGCGCGGCCGCCTCGGCGTCGACGAAGATGCCGTGCGCGCTCGCCCCGCGGCGGCGTCCCAGCGGGGGCAGCCCACGGGTGTCGAACACCGCCGCCGCCCGGTGCACCGCGCCGTCGGCGAGTTCGACCTCGTGCGCGCCCACCCGCGTGGCGCGGCCCGCGACGACGGTGGCGTCATCGAGCGGTAGCACCGCGCGCAGGCCGGGTTTGGACAGCACGCAGTAGGGACGGTCGATGCGATGCTCGGTCTTCGTCCACACTCTGGGCGCCGGGATGGTCGTCGCGACAGCCGTGGACGGCAGCCATTGCGGCAGCTCGTCCACCCAGCAGGAGAAGGTGGGCGGCCACAGCCGTTCGGGGCGGGGGTCGATCGCGGTTACCGACAGCCCCGCGATCATGGCGCGGTGCGCGAGCGCCCGTCCGGTGGGACCGAGCCCGACCACGCACACATCGACTTCCCGGTCCGCGCTGACACCCATAGGGGCATTCAATCCGGTGGGCCGACGGAAGCGCAACTATTCCACGCCTGCGAGCCCAAGGAATTCGGGTCTCGCTATTTCGGAATCGGATCGGTTCGAAACGGTGCGAATTCCGGTGCACGGGCATGCCCCCAGAATCGGTGGCCCAGCAACTTCAGTCGTGAAACGGCTCGGGACAGGCCATAGCCTGAGCTCGGAACGCGAGGCGTTCCGGGATTCGGGATAAGGGGAGTCATGAGAGGGAGCCACCTCCGCCGGTTGCTGCTGTCGGCGGTCGTCGCCGGCGCTGCGGCCGCATCGGCAATGGTTTCGGTGCAGGCCCAGGCCGCGCCCGCGGAGTCTTCTATTGTTTCCGTGCAGGAGCACAGTGCGCGGAACCTGACATTGACGGTGCATTCCGCTGCCATGGATCTCGATATTCCGGTGGAAGTGCAGCGCGCCGCGGACACCAGCGTTCCCCGGCCGGTGCTGTATCTGCTGCTCGGCGCGGCCGGTGGCATCGACGGCTCGACCTGGGCCACGAAGACCGACGCGATGCAATTCCTCGCGGACAAGAACGTGCACGCGGTCACGCCGATCGGCGGCATGTTCAGCTACTACGCGGACTGGGAGAAGGACGACGCCAGGTTGGGGCGCCAGAAGTGGCGGACCTTCCTGAGCCGCGAACTGCCTCCGCTGATCGACTCGTATCTCGGGACCAGCGGGCGCAATGCCCTCGCGGGGTTCTCGATGTCGGGGACCACGACACTCGCGCTCGCCGCGACCACGGGTGACCTGTACTCCGGCGTCGCCGCCTACAGCGGTTGCGCGCAGACCAGCGATCCGGTCGGCCGTGAGTTCGTCCGGCTGACCGTCGAGGAATGGGGTCTCGCGGAACTGGACAACATGTGGGGGCCCGCGGGCGACCCGCAATGGGTGGCCAATGATCCCTACGTGCAGGCGGAGGGATTGCGTGGAAAATCCATCTACATCGCCAGTGGAAATGGCATGCCCGGCGTCTACGACCGATACGGCGGGAAATATTCGCTGAACGGTCCGTGGGGTTTCGCGAATCAGCTCGTCGTCGGCGGTGTGATCGAAGCGGCCACCAATTACTGCTCGCACAACATGAAAGACCGGCTGGACAGCCTCGGAATCCCCGCGCGATACAACTTCCGCCCGGAAGGCACCCATTCCTGGGGCTATTGGGAGGACGCGCTGAAGGATTCGTGGCCGACGCTGGCCGCTCCATTGGGAATCTGATCCGCGGGAATTCGAAATGACTGTTCGCACTCGGGCCGCGCGCGTCGTCGGCCTCATGATGGCCGCTGCCTGCGTGGCTTTGTCCCACGCGCCGACCGCGGCCGCCGCCCCGGAGACACCGGCGCTGGACGGCGCCAACGACTGGGCCTGCAAGCCGGCACCGGCGCGACCGGAGCCGGTTGTGCTCGTGCACGGCTCGGGCACCGATATCGGCCGCAGCTTCCCCCTGCTCGCGCCGGCCATCCGGGCCGAGGGACATTGCGTGTTCGCCGCGAATCTCGGCGCCGCGCCGGGTGTCGTCGACGCGGTGAGCGGGCAGACCGGCTCCAGCTCCACCGGCGTCGGGCCGATCGGCGCCGCACTGCTGGGACGTGTCGTCTACGGCGTGGCCGACATCGATCGAATGGCGGGCGAGCTCGCCGAAGTCGTGCGGGCGGTGCGGGAGACGACGGGCGCGAGACGGGTGGCGCTGGTCGGACACTCCACCGGCGGCACGGTGATCCGGCAGTATCTGCGCGCCCGCGGCGCGGAGGCGGTGTCCCAAGTGGTGACTCTCGGCACGCCGTATCGCGGCTCGACCTGGGCCGGGTTGCGCGGCAGCTATCCGGACCTGGCCGCGCTCGGCCTGGGCGACGCGCAGATCGCGGCCCAGGTCTTCGGGACTCCGGGCCAGCAGCAGGTGGCCGGGTCACCACTGCTGAACCGGCTGAACACGGGAGGCGAGACCGTGCCCGGTCTCCGGTACACGGCCATCGCCTCCCGCGCCGACCAGGTGATCACGCCGCAGGACACCGCCCTGCTCGCCGCGCCCGGCCCGGCCGACCGCAACGTGTGGCTGCAGGACGGATGTCCTGCCGACGCGGCCGACCACAGCGGCATGCTGGAGGACCCACGCGCCACCGCCGCCGTTCTCTCCGCGCTCGCCGGGGATCGGCGAACGTTGCCCTGCTGAGCGCACCCTGGCCGGACCGGATCACGAAGATGGAGAACCTCGGTGAGTCTCGGCATTACTTGTAGCGGGCTGCGCCGCGAATTCGCCGGAGTCGCGGTGATCGACGACGTGACCTTCCGCGCCCCCGCGGGCCGGGTCACCGCGGTCGTCGGGCCGAACGGCGCGGGCAAGACGACGCTGTTGTCGATGCTCGCCGGTCGGTTGCGGCCACACCGAGGGTGGCTCCGCGTGGAGGACGCGGACCCGAGCGCAGAGCCATGGGTGGTCCGCTCCCGGGTCGGCTGGGTCCCCGACGTGTACGAGAGCGGCGAGACCTGGTCGGTCGCGGAGGTCGTGCGGTTCTCGGCGAAGATCGCGGGTCACAGCGCGGACGTGGCCGATGAACTGGTCGATCGGGCAATGCATCTCGCGCGTTTGGCGGACTCCGCTTCCACGCCCGTTCTCCGTCTGTCCCGGAGTGACAAGAAGTGGCTCGGCCTGGCCAGAGCGCTGGCCGCGGGTACGACGGCACTCGTACTGGACAACCCGATGGCCGACTTGGACCACGACGGGCGTCGCTATCTGGCCGGAATGCTGCGAGCTCTCGCGCGCCAGGACATGACGATCGTCGTTTCTGCTTGTCTCGCCGACGATCTCGCCGGATGCGCGGAGAACATCCTGCACATCGATCAGGGGCGACTCGTCGCGGGCGACGCATCGGTTCCGGCCCCGGTCGAACCACGGACAGCTTTCGCGAGACCGGACGCGCGCGGCTCGCGGAGGCCGGCTACTTCGGTGTGACCCAGGTGGTGATGTCCGCGTGTACCACTTCCACGCCGTGCTTGTCGTAGATCGACACCGGCACCACCAGCTCGCGCCCCTCGGTGATGCTCGCGAAGTCGGGGATCTCGGCCAGTTGCGCGACGGCCCGCAGCCCGGTCTCGGCTTTCGCCAGATATCGCACGTTCATCGCCTTGGGGATCCATCGGTGCGTCGCGGGCACGGTCGCCTCGCTGAGCATGCCCATCGCGACCTCGGCCAGATTGCACGCCGCGATCGCGTGGAAGGTGCCCAGATGGTTGTGGATGCCGAACCACTTCGGCGAGGTGACCTCGCACAACCCCGGTTCGAGCCGGACCACGTTCGGCAACACGGTGCCGAAGTAGGGCACCCGCGCCACCATCCCGAGCGAGAACAGGGCATGCCCCAGCCGGTTGTCCGGCAGCTTCTTCCAGCCGCGATAGGTCACGGTCTCTTTTGCCATGCGGCGTATCTTACTCAAAAGTAAGTTCGTGGCCAGCCCCACCGATTTGAAGTGACTCGCGGGGATCGTGCATACTGTTCGGGTTGCCTTGCACCGGGCCGTGTCTGTTTCCAGGTGAAACAGCTGGTCGGGCGGGGCGAGCAGTACCCCATCGAGTACCTCGCCGGGTTTCTGGCGTGGGTACGTCCGGGACAGTGTTCCAGGCCTGAGATGCATTGCGATCCGAGGCCGAGGAATGAGCGGACGGGCGACACGCCCGACCGCGTGTACCGGAGAACCATGACAGATGAACAGCGGCGAGATCGGGCGTGCCCGGTCAGGGTCTCCACTGAGACGTCTTCGTGTGTTCGGGCTGTGCAAATGAGGGTGGTCCAGAGGACTGGTATAGCCGGGCTTCCGGACCACGAAGGAAAGCGGAGAAAAGGACACTTAGCGTGGCGGGACAAAAGATCCGCATCAGGCTCAAGGCCTATGACCACGAGGCGATCGACGCATCGGCGCGCAAGATCGTGGAGACGGTGACCCGCACCGGGGCACGCGTCGTCGGCCCGGTGCCGTTGCCGACCGAAAAGAACGTGTACTGCGTCATCCGTTCGCCGCACAAGTACAAGGACTCGCGCGAGCACTTCGAGATGCGTACGCACAAGCGGCTTATCGACATCCTCGACCCGACGCCGAAGACGGTGGACGCGCTCATGCGCATCGACCTGCCGGCCAGCGTCGACGTCAACATTCAGTGACGGGGACTCGAGACATGACTGACAACAAGAACAGGCCGGCCGCCGGCATCCTGGGCACCAAGCTCGGCATGACCCAGGTCTTCGACGACAACAACCGCGTCGTTCCCGTGACCGTCATCAAGGCCGGGCCGAACGTCGTCACCCAGATCCGCACCGTGGAGCGCGACGGCTACAGCGCCGTCCAGGTCGCCTTCGGCGCCATCGATCCGCGCAAGGTGACCAAGCCGGTCTCCGGCCAGTTCACCAAGGCCGGTGTCACGCCGCGCCGCCACGTCGCCGAGATCCGCGTCGCGGACGCCTCCACCTTCGAGGTCGGCCAGGAGATCAGCGCCGAGGTGTTCGAAGAGGGCAGCTACGTCGACGTCACCGGCACCAGCAAGGGCAAGGGCTTCGCGGGCACCATGAAGCGCCACGGCTTCCGTGGCCAGGGCGCCTCGCACGGTGCGCAGGCCGTGCACCGCCGTCCGGGCTCGATCGGTGGCTGCGCCACCCCCGGCCGCGTGTTCAAGGGCATGCGCATGTCGGGCCGGATGGGTAACGACCGCGTCACCACGCAGAACCTGTCGGTGCACAAGGTCGACGCCGAGAACGGCCTGCTGCTGATCAAGGGAGCGATCCCGGGTCGCAAGGGCGGCGTCGTGATCGTCAAGAGCGCCGTGAAGGGTGGTGCGCACGCATGACGAGCCTCGAGAAGAAGGCGAACCTGACGCTGCCGGTCAAGGAGATCGGCGGCAAGACCAACGGCACCGTCGACCTCCCCGCGGAGATCTTCGACGTGACCGCCAACATCGCGCTGATGCACCAGGTCGTCGTGGCTCAGCAGGCCGCGGCCCGCCAGGGCACGCACGCGACCAAGACCCGTGGCCAGGTCTCCGGCGGCGGCAAGAAGCCGTACCGGCAGAAGGGCACCGGTCGCGCCCGCCAGGGTTCGACCCGCGCGCCGCAGTTCACCGGCGGTGGCACCGTGCACGGCCCGCAGCCGCGCGACTACACCCAGCGCCTGCCCAAGAAGATGAAGGTCGCCGCCCTGCGTGGCGCCCTGTCCGACCGGGCGCGCAACGAGCGCATCCACGTGATCACCGAACTGGTGGCGGGCCAGACCCCGTCCACCAAGACCGCCAAGAGCTTCCTGGCCGAGCTGTCGGACCGCAAGAAGCTCCTGGTCGTGGTCGGCCGCGAGGACGTCGCCGCGTGGAAGAGCGTGGCGAACCTGCAGAACGTGCACCCGATCGCCCCGGACCAGCTCAACACCTACGACGTGCTCAACAGCGACGACGTGGTGTTCAGCGTCGAGGCGCTCAACGCGTTCGTGCACGGCCCGGCCGAGGCTGCACAGGAGGAGAGCAAGTGACCACCATCGCCGACCCCCGCGACATTCTGCTGGCGCCGGTCATCTCCGAGAAGTCCTACGGACTGATCGAGGAAGGCACCTACACCTTCCTGGTGCACCCGGACTCGAACAAGACGCAGATCAAGATCGCCGTGGAGAAGGTCTTCGGTGTGAAGGTGACCAGCGTCAACACCGCCAACCGTCAGGGCAAGCGCAAGCGGACCCGCTTCGGTTACGGCAAGCGCAAGAACACCAAGCGCGCGCTCGTGACCATCTCGGCCGACAGCAAGCCCATCGAGATCTTCGGAGGCCCGGTCGCGTAAGCGCCCGGGAATCCAGAAAGCAGAGAAGAACTCATGGCAATCCGTAAGTACAAGCCGACTACGCCGGGCCGCCGCGGCTCCAGCGTCTCGGACTTCGCCGAGATCACCCGGTCGACCCCGGAGAAGTCGCTGCTGCGCCCGCTGACCAAGTCCGGCGGCCGCAACGCCCACGGCCGGATCACCACCCGGCACCGCGGTGGCGGGCACAAGCGCGCCTACCGTCTGATCGACTTCCGTCGTCTGGACAAGGACGGGATCCCGGCCAAGGTCGCGCACATCGAGTACGACCCGAACCGCACCGCGAACATCGCGCTGCTGCACTTCGTGGACGGCGAGAAGCGCTACATCATCGCCCCCAAGGGCGTGACGCAGGGCACCCGCATCGAGTCCGGCCCGACGGCCGACATCAAGCCGGGTAACAACCTGCCGCTGCGCAACATCCCGACCGGTACCACGATCCACGCGGTGGAGCTGCGTCCGGGCGGCGGCGCCAAGCTGGCCCGCTCGGCGGGCATGAGCATCCAGCTGCTGGGTAAGGAAGGCCCCTACGCCACGCTGCGTATGCCTTCCGGTGAGATCCGTCGCGTCGACGTGCGCTGCCGCGCCACCGTCGGCGAGGTCGGCAACGCCGAGCAGTCGAACATCAACTGGGGCAAGGCCGGCCGCATGCGCTGGAAGGGCCGCCGCCCCACGGTCCGTGGTGTCGTCATGAACCCGGTCGACCACCCGCATGGTGGTGGTGAGGGCAAGACCTCCGGTGGTCGCCACCCGGTCTCGCCCTGGGGTCAGCCGGAAGGCCGCACCCGCAAGCCCAACCGTCCGAGCGACAAGCTCATCGTCCGCCGCCGCAAGACCGGCAAGAAGCGCTGAAGGAGGAGGTAAGAAATGCCACGCAGCCTCAAGAAAGGCCCGTTCGTCGACGACCACCTCCTCGCGAAGGTGGACGTGCAGAACGAGAAGGGCACCAAGCAGGTCATCAAGACCTGGTCGCGTCGTTCGACCATCATCCCCGATTTCATCGGTCACACGTTCGCGGTGCACGACGGCCGCAAGCACGTGCCGGTGTTCATCTCGGACAACATGGTCGGGCACAAGCTCGGTGAGTTCGCGCCGACCAGGACGTTCAAGAGCCACGTCAAGGAAGACCGGAAGAGCAAGCGGCGATGACGACGACTGAGACTCAGAACCCGACTGCGCGCGCGACCGCCAAGCACGTTCGCGTCACCCCGATGAAGGCACGCCGTGTCGTGGACCTGGTCCGCGGCAAGCGTGTCGAGGACGCCCTCGCCCTGCTGAAGTTCGCGCCTCAGGCCGCGAGCGAGCCGGTCGCCAAGGTCGTCGCGAGCGCCGCGGCCAACGCCGAGAACAACCTCGGCCTGAACCCGGCCACGCTGGTGATCTCGACGGCCTACGTCGACGAGGGTGCCACCCTGAAGCGGTTCCAGCCGCGTGCCCAGGGCCGTGCGTTCCGCATCCGCAAGCGCACCAGCCACATCACCATCGAGGTCGAGAGCATCCCCACCGCCGGTGGAGCCACTCGTAACCGCCGGAAGGGAGGGGCAAAGTAAATGGGACAGAAGATCAACCCCCACGGCTTCCGCCTCGGTATCACCACCGACTGGAAGTCACGTTGGTACGCGGACAAGCAGTACGCGGACTACGTGAAGGAAGACGTCGCGATCCGCAAGCTGCTGGCCACCGGCATGGAGCGGGCGGGCATCTCCAAGGTCGAGATCGAGCGCACCCGTGACCGCGTGCGGGTGGACATCCACACCGCGCGGCCCGGCATCGTGATCGGCCGCCGCGGCGCCGAGGCCGACCGCATCCGCGCCGAGCTGGAGAAGCTGACCGGCAAGCAGGTGCAGCTGAACATCCTCGAGGTCAAGAACCCCGAGTCGGATGCGCAGCTGGTCGCCCAGGCCGTCGCCGAGCAGCTGTCCAACCGTGTGGCGTTCCGTCGCGCGATGCGCAAGGCCATCCAGTCGGCCATGCGTTCGCCGAACGTCAAGGGCATCCGTGTGCAGTGCTCGGGCCGCCTCGGCGGCGCGGAAATGTCGCGCTCGGAGTTCTACCGCGAAGGTCGGGTGCCGCTGCACACGCTGCGCGCCGACGTCGACTACGGCCTCTACGAGGCCAGGACCACCTTCGGTCGCATCGGCGTGAAGGTCTGGATCTACAAGGGCGACATCGTCGGTGGCAAGCGTGAGCTGGCCGCCGCTGCCGCCGCGCCCGAGCGTCCGCGCCGGGAGCGGCCGAGCCGCCCGCGTCGGTCCGGTTCCACCGGCACCACCGCGACCAGCACCGAGGCCGGGCGCGCCGCCACCGCGGTGGCCGACGCCCCGGCAGAGACACAGGAGGGCTGACGCATGCTGATGCCTCGCAAGGTGAAGCACCGCAAGCAGCACCACCCTGGCCGTTCCGGTACGGCCAAGGGCGGCACCTCGGTGGCGTTCGGCGAATTCGGCATCCAGGCGCTGGAGCCGGCCTACGTCACCAACCGGCAGATCGAGTCGGCGCGTATCGCGATGACTCGCCATATCCGCCGTGGCGGCAAGATCTGGATCAACATCTACCCGGATCGCCCGCTGACCAAGAAGCCCGCCGAGACCCGCATGGGTTCCGGTAAGGGTTCGCCGGAGTGGTGGGTCGCGAACGTCAAGCCCGGTCGCGTGATGTTCGAGATGAGCTACCCGAACGAGGAGACCGCTCGTGAGGCCCTGCGCCGCGCGATGCACAAGCTCCCGATGAAGTGCAGGATCGTGACCAGGGAGGAGCAGTTCTGATGGCTACCGGAACACCGGCCGCAGAGCTCCGCGAGCTCACCGAAGAGGAGTTGGTGGCCAAGCTGCGCGACTCCAAGGAAGAGCTGTTCAACCTGCGCTTCCAGATGGCGACGGGTCAGCTGGACAACAACCGTCGTCTGCGCGTCGTCCGTCACGAGATCGCGCGCATCTACACGGTCATGCGTGAGCGCGAGCTCGGTCTGGCCACCGGACCCGCTGGCAAGGGAGATGCCGCATGAGCGACAAAGCAGAAGGGCAGCGCGGTACCCGTAAGGTGCGGGTCGGCTACGTTGTCTCGGACAAGATGAACAAGACGATCGTCGTCGAGCTGGAAGACCGCAACCGGCACCCGCTCTACGGCAAGATCATTCGCACCACCTCGAAGGTGAAGGCGCACGACGAGAACGAGGTCGCGGGCATCGGCGACCGCGTTCAGCTGATGGAGACCCGTCCGCTGTCGGCCACCAAGCGCTGGCGTCTGGTCGAGGTCCTGGAGAAGGCCAAGTAAGCCTCTCCGGCACGGCGTGAAACCCGAAGGCCCGCTTCCCGTTCTCGGAGGCGGGCCTTCGCCGTATCCGGGCGCGTCTGAGGAATTCTCTTGCCGTCCACCCTGCATGGGTACTGTCGTGTTGCGGGTGGCGATCGAGCAAACCGGCGGACTCCTGGCCTGACCGGAACTGCGATAGGTGGCGCCGACGGCCGATGCGGAGGATGAGCGGTGGGGAATGTGAGTCGATCTGAACAGACCTATGATCGAGCGCTGCTGCGGGAACATCTGCTGAAAACGCGGATAGCGGGTGATGTCGCGACGCCTCGGGAGGGGAATCTCGCGAACTATCGCAAGATGGTGGCGAAGGACCCCGGGTATCAGTTCGGGCTGACGCTGAAGGATTGGACCTTCGCCGAGACGCTGGAGATGATGGCGCGTCTGTGCGGGGTCAGCCCCGACCCTCGGCATCTGCGGGGTCCGGACACCATCGACGTCGACCTGACGCTCGACGCGCTCGACGCGATGGGTGCGCGGATCGGGCTCGCCGCTCGTCGTCGGGAGACGGTGATCCTGGCGACCGGGCATCCGGACACACTCATGGGCGTCTATCGCGCTGTCGAGGACGCGTTACGTGCGGCAGGATGCGTGGTGCTCGTGCCGGCTGCCGGGTGGTCCTATCGGGTGACCACGCCATGGGGCCCGCAGCATCGCGAGATCGTCTACACCTCAAAAGTTGCCGCGCTGGGCACCGACGGCACGCTGCGACACACTCATGACCCGCATCCGATGCGGGCGGCCCTGCGGGAGTTGCGCGAGGCCGAAACCGGCCAATGGCCCGACCTGGTCGTCGCCGACCACGGCTGGGCCGGGGCGGCAGGGGAGGCGGGCATCGAGACCGTGGGATTCGCCGACAGCAACGACCCCGCACTGTTCGCCGGGCAAGCGGAGGGGAAGATCGCGGTCACGGTGCCACTCGATGACGGAGTCCATCCCGACTACTACGGTCCGCTGACCGCTTATCTGCTCGGCCAGGCCGGACTCACCGGCTGAGGTCACCCCGGCGCGGTGTGTCGCACACGATGGTGTCCAGATCGGACTGCGCTGGGCGCCAGGGTAATTCGGCCATAGCCTTGGCCGGGTCACTGATCAGGGCGGCCGGTTCGGGCGCCGGTGGCCGATGGATCAGCTGAATTCGACGTCCGGTCCGCCGCTCGACCGCGGCCACGACGTCGAGAATGCTGCTGCCGCGGCCGCTGCCGATGAGAAAGCGCCTGAATTCGCCTTTCGGCGGCATGTTCTCGATACCCGCGACGAAAGCCGCTGCGGCGTCGTCGATATGCAGATAGTCGCGGACAGCGCTGCCGTCGCCGTTGACTTCCAGAGCCGAGCCATTCCTCGCGGCGGCGAATGCTCGGGGAATCAAGCGCGTCGGATCGGGATCCGCGCCGCCGGCCACGTTCATCAAGCGCAGCACGGTAGCGGACAAGCGACCGGTGCCCGCCTGCGCGCCGATCGCCCACTCGGCGGCCAGCTTGCTCGCCGCGTACGGGTGCGGGGGCGCGTCGGGTAGACGCTCTGTCATCGGCTGTCGTTCGGGAGTTCCGTATATCGAGCCGGTCGAAGCGAAGACGAGCCGCGATATTCCGGCGGCGGCCATGGCGTCCAGCAACGCGACGGTCCCGCCGGTATTGACGCGGAAGTACCGCAGCGGATCGGCCGCCGACTCGCGCGCCCGAGTAAGCCCACCGAGATGGCACACCGCCTCCACGCCGTCCACAGCTTTCCGAAGCCCGTCCTCATCCAGCAGGTCGGCGACCCGAGTCGGCGCACGCAGAGGCGAACCGCAGTCGCGAACCATCGCGATCGGCTCGTGTCCGGCTCCAGCCAGCAGTTTTACGACCGCCTGGCCCAGATAGCCGTTCGCTCCGGTGACGAGAACGCGCACACCGTGATGGTATGGCTTGAACCATGCGATCGCCGGAGGACGGAGAGGCGATGCTCGGTGCGCAAGCGGAACAGATCCATTAGCTGAGCGAAGGCTCGCCGCGCCAGGTGGGACCGGCGGTCGCGCGGGGTCTTGCGCTATACGTATACATCTACTTATAGTGAGACGACGGCCCGGACTTTCTGGGAACATCGAATCCGCACCGGTAGAGGCGGATTCGGGGTGGGCCGGTCGACGGTAGACGCATGCCTGCATGCGCACTGATCTATGAAACGGGGAAATCATGACCACTGATCCGAACAACCTGAGCGGCGTGGACACTGTCGAGGAGCAGGCCTGCGGCGTCACCATCGTGAAGGAGTCGGCCGAGCCGGGCGACGTGGACGACCTGCGCCAAATCGTGTTGCGCGTGGGTCCGGGCGGCGGGCGTCAGCAGCGGTTCTTCGGCAGACTGCTCGGCGAATCCCGCGAATACGGCAAGGTCGGGATGAACGTCGTGCGGGTCTACGTGAGCCGGAAAGGCAAATTCGTGGTGCACCGCAGGGAATCGGACTGGCGCGAAATGTCCGTCGCGATCGACTGGACCGAATGGAAGAACTGGCGCGAGCTGCTGCGGCCCGGCAGTGGCGAGCGCGAATGGGGTGACTACACGGTGGAGATCGTGGACTCGCCCGCCGAGTTGCGGGGCCGGATTCCGGAGCACATCTACCGGACTGTCGTCGACGTGGCCGAGCACCCGAACTCGCAGGACCTGCAGATCTGACATACCGCCGCTTTTCCACATCCGGAAAGGATCTATTCGCAGATGTTCGCACGACTGGGGGCCGTGGTCGTCCACAATCCGTGGAAGGTGATCGGCCTGTGGGTGCTGCTCGCCATCGCGGTGGTGGCCGCGGCGCCGGAACTGAAATCCACTACCGACCAATCAGCCTTCCTGCCTTCGCATTACGAGTCGATTCAGGCATTGGAGTTGCAGCAGAGGGCTTTCCCGGACAGCTCCGCTCCCGCGGCGATCATCGTGTTCGCCCGGAAGGACGGCACGCCGTTGACCGGTGCGGACGCCGCTTCGGTCGTCTCGATCGGCAATGAGCTGCGCGACGCGCGGGTCAAGGACGTCATCGGGATGCAACCGACGCCGCCGTCGGAGAACCGCCTGGTCCAGATCATCGCGGTGCAGATGACGAAGGTGACGAATCCGAACGACACCACCCAAGGCGACGCGGTCAAGGCGCTGCGCAAGGAGCTGACCGCGCGCGTCGCGAACACCGAGCTGAAGGCGGGCATCACCGGCCAGGCGGCGCAGGTGCTGGATCAGCGGGAATCGGGCGACAAGGGGCTGGCCATCGTCGGTATCGCCACCGTCGTGCTGATCCTGATGCTGTTGCTGGTCATCTTCCGCAGCCCGGTGATCGCATTGCTGCCGATCGTCGTGATCGGCGCGATCTCCAGCATGGTGAGTGGGTTGATCGCGGTGGTGGCCAAGGCCTTCGACCTGCAGATCGACGCATCGATCAATGCCATTCTGGTGGTGGTGCTGTTCGGTGTCGGCACCGACTACATCCTGTTCCTGATGTTCCGCTACCGCGAGCGGCTGCGCGCGGGCGAGGATTCGAAGACCGCCATGGTCAACGCCGTCACCCGGGTGGGTGAGGCGATCACGTCCGCGGCGGGCGCGGTGATCATCGCGTTCATGGCACTGGTGCTGTCCACGCTCGGCATGTTCCGCGCCATGGGCCCGGCGCTGGCGATCGCGGTGGCGGTCGCGCTGGCGGCGGGGCTGACGCTGGTGCCTGCGGTGGTCTCGCTGCTGGGCACCAAGGTGTTCTGGCCGTCCAAGGCGTGGCGCATCGAACCGAAGGGTGCGCGATTCACCGCGATCGGCAATGCGCTCGGCCGGCGGCCCGCTGTGTTCGCCGCGGTCTCCGGCGGTTTGCTGGTCGTGCTCGGGATCTTCGCCTTGGGTTTCCACCCCACGTTCGACCTCAGCTCGGGGCAAACTTCGGAGGCCTCCGAATCGGTTGTCTACAGCAAGGAATTGGTCAAGGGCCTGCCCGCGGGGACGACCCAGCCTTCGGACGTCCTGTTGCAGTCCGGCGGTGGTGAATTGGCTGTCGATCAACTCGCCGCCTACCGCGCCGCGCTGGCCGCGGTGCCGGGAGTGGGACAGGTGGCGGAGCCGAAGTTGTCCGCGGACAAGTCGATCGCCGACTTCGCGGTGACGCTCTCTGCCGCGCCGGAGTCGGACGCCGCGCTGGACACCGTCAAGGGACCGTTGCGCGATGTCGCGCATTCCGCGGCGCCCGCCGGTGCCACCGCCGCCGTCGGTGGTCTGACCTCGGTCTTCGTCGACTTCCAGGAAGCGATGGCGCGTGACTACGCGATCGTGTTCCCGGTGGCGGCGATCCTGATCATGATCGTGCTGGGGTTGCTGCTGCGTAGCCTGGTCGCGCCGTGGTACCTGCTGGCCTCGGTGTTCCTCGGCTTCGCCGCCACGCTCGGTGCCGCGGTGCTGGTGTTCCAGCACTTCCGGGGCGAGACCGGTCTGATCTTCACGCTGCCGGTGATCATGTACCTGTTCGTGGTCGCGCTGGGGACCGACTACAACATCCTCATGGTCGCCCGGTTGCGGGAAGAAGCGCGCGAGGGCAACGAACCGAAACAGGCCGCGGCGCTGGCCGTGCGGCACACCGGCCCCACCATCGCGGCGGCCGGGGTGATCCTGGCAGGCACCTTCGCATCGATGATGCTGGCGGGCAACAACGTTCTCGCACAGATGGGCTTCGCCATCTCGGTGGGCATCGCGATCGCGGCTTTCGTCATGGCGATGTTCTTCACGCCCGCGCTCACGGCGCTCATCGGGCACAAGGCGTGGTGGCCGGGGCATGGGGACGAGAAGCCCGAGGGCTCTGGACCGGAGTCTCGCGAGGTCGTCGGCACTTCGGTCGGCGAGAGCTGAGCGGGACCGGAACTCGCGGACACCGCGGATGAGTGAACCGGAATAGAGCTGTGCGCCCGATTCATCGGGCGCACAGCCTTTTCCGCACAAAGAACGCACGTCGTGACCGGACGGTCACCGGCGCGGGAAACTCCGTGCGTGCGGTCCAGACCTTGTCCGGTGCCGCCACGCTCGATACTCATGCCAAGGCGGCCGAATAACCGCCGCTCACGGGTGATGCGGCCGCATCAACCGCAGGAGTCTCGCTACCTCCGACGACGCCCCTTCTCGTCCAGCTCTCTGAACGCCGCGCGTCCCGCGGCCGCGTCCAGGGCTCTGAGAGCGCCTCACGTTCCTGCTCGGCCGCCGCCCGCGCCTCGGCCGCTGACCAACCGCACTACGTCGCGTGGTCGGCCGTGGCTATGGTTTCGTACGAGACTCAAATCTTGACGTTGGCCCACTTCGCGAACCGGGCCAGGGAGTCGGTTCCGCGCCGGGCATTGGCGAGTACGCGGACGGTCTCGTGGACCTGGGGGTGGTTGCGTGTCAGCTCCGGTGCGATCCGGCGCGCCTGGTCGAGACTGGCGAGGGCACGCTGCTTGTCGCCGTGGAGTAACCACGCGCGGGATACGTCGATCCAATGATGTCCAGCGCGGGATGGCGTGACCGATGCCGGTAGCCGAATCTGCTCGGCGCGTGCGACGGCGGTTGTGCCATCGCACAACTCGACCGGGACGGCGACGGAGTGAATAGCGACGTTCGGCAGATGGAACCCGGTTCCGTACTCCTGATACCGGTCGGAGTTGTTCGTCTCGCCGATCCGGCGCGCTTCTCGAAGATGCGTGTCGGCGGTGTCGGCGTCGAGCGCACGGGCAGACAGTATCGACGCCCGCAGGTGCAACGCGCCCCGCACCGCGAGGACTTCCGGCGTCGCAGGTAGTTGCTCACTGGCTGCGTGTGCGCGCTCGATGATCCGCAGTCCACCGGCATACGCGCCGGAGTACAGCAGGATCAGCGCGCGATGGTATTCCGCCGCGATCGGCCACACGGGGTCAGCGCTGCGTTCGGCGGCCCACGCGCATCGTTCGGCGGCCAGTCCGGCGAGGTCGAGGTAGCCGTAGCGGTAGGCGATCGATGACGCACTGTTGTATGCGTAGGCGAGCGTCGAATAGATCCTCTCCAAACGGTGCCCGGATGGCTCGTCAGCGGCAAGCGCGTGCAAACCGTGTATTACGTCCGGCAGTTCGGCGGTGTGGTCGCCGTACCGGCCGCGTCGTCTGCTCGCCTGTACCCGATGCAGTGCCGTGGTCAGCTGTTCCAGGGTGGTCGGCGAATTCAGTGGTTCGTCGTTGAACGCCAGAATTTTTCGGCGCAGCTCGCGGATGGTGGCATGCGCTCCGGCATCGTCGCGCGCCGGGATGTAGGGCTGCCCGGTCAGATCCTCGATGTCGACCCTGAGTGCCCCGGCCACGGCCGCGATGAACGCGGGCGAGGCTGGGCGTGCGCCTCGCTCGACCTTGCGCAACAGCGACACCGACACGTTCGCCTTCTGCGCGAGCTGTTGCTGTGTGAGCCGGGTGAGCTTGCGCGCCCTGGCGGTGCGTTCCCCGATCCCGGCATCGTCCATACCTCCACGGTGACACACGATGTGCCGCTTCGCATGAGTTCGTCGAGGACAAAGTATCCGCAGGCCCCGGCGTCGGGTCGAGTCCTGAATCCCCGGCGCCGGGTGCCAACCAACCACCCACGACGTGCCGAAAGGTCACCGAACGACCGCAGAACTCGCAACTGTCCTGATCGTCATAGCCGCTGTCGGCGGATTGCTGATTCTCGTGTTCTGGGTGCTGCCCTGGCTACTCGATCTCGGCGACGAACCGGACGAATCCGTACCGGCACGTGAGATCTTCACGCGGCTGGAGGGCGAGCAGCGATGACGACTCGGGGTTCCTGGGTGCAGGACTACTGTGAGAACGGCAACCTGTCCGCGGACGAGAAACACGCGCGTGGCCTGATGAAGATCCACCAGAACTGTGAACCGCCACGCCCGCGTAGGGTGTCCGCTGAGCGCTACCTAAGCGAGCGCGGCGTGCGCCGCGCGCCGGACGAATGGCGGAAACCATGAGCGCCGTATTCGGATACCTTCAGCCCGGTTGGAAGAATTCGAGCATTCTCCGGCTGGCGTCCGGCGATGTCAGGAGTTCCTGTATCCGTGCGGACATCCTGGCGGCGGTGCTGGTGCGTTCGAACATCTCGCGTTCGTATTCTTCTACGGCGGAGGGAAAGTCGTCCCGGTGCGCGGCCAGTGCGAGGCCGAGCACGGCGCCGTCGAGCAGCGCCATGTTGGCGCCCTCGCCCACCGGCGGCATCAGGTGCGCGGCGTCGCCGAGCAGCGTGACGTCCGGCCTCGACGGCCAGGTCAGGCCGATCGGGAGACTGGTGATCGACCGCGGTACGACGGTGTCGTCGCAGGCCGCGATCAGCGCGGTGAATCGTGCGTCCCAGCCGGGGAGCAGGTCGATCAGCCGCGCCCGGGCGGCGGCCGGGTCGTCGAACGGGATCCCGCTGGTAGTGAACCAGTCCTCGCCGGTGTTGTAGAAGCTGAGGCCGATGCGAACGCGGCCGTCGCCGTTGCGCTGTGCCGCCAGGGATAGTCCGTTGCCGAGCACCCAGTAATTGCCGCGGCCGACCATCGCCGCGAGGTCGGGATGGGTGCGGTCGATGTCGGGAATGCCGAGCTCGACGACGTTCTGGCCGATATGCGCCGGGCGGGCGTCGGTGAGCAGCACGCGGACCCGGGACTGTGCGCCGTCCGCGCCGACCAGCAGGTCATACGTCGCAGTGCTGCCGTCGGCGAAGTGGAGTAGGCCGTTGTCGGCGGATTCGAACGCGTGCCCCCAGCGCACCACGCCTTCGGGAAGGGAATCCAGCAGCAGGTTGCGCAGATCGGCGCGGTCGACCTCGGGTCGATCGAGCGGGGCGTCGTCGGGGGTGTCCTCCTGGAGCAGCAGGGTGCCGTCCGGCTCGAGCAGGCGCATGTCTTGGCCTTCACCGCGGGCGATCGAGTGGAACCGGTCGATCAGTCCGGCCTCGCGCAGCGCCCGCTGGCCGGAGTGGATGTCGAGCATGCCGCCCTGGCCGCGAGCCTCGCGGGAGGCTTCGCGTTCGTACACGACGGCCTCGATGCCGTGCACGTGCAGCACCCGGGCAAGGGCCAGGCCGCCGAGTCCGGCTCCGACGATGGTGATGGTCATGATTGCCTCCGATACACCGTATTTTCCAATACACCGTATTGAACCATGCGATGTAGGGTCAGCGGCATGTTGGTGTGGGAGCGACCGGAGCCACCGAATCGACCGGCGCCGGCCCCGTTGAGCCGGGAGCGGATCGTGCGAGCGGCGATCCGGCTGGCCGACGCGGACGGCTTGGCGGCGGTGTCGCTGCGCAAGGTCGCCGCCGCGCTGGACGTCGGGCCGATGCGGCTGTACGGCTACATCGCCACCAAGGACGAGTTGCTCGACTTGATGGTCGACGCGGTCTACGCCGAGATCCAGCCGGCCGGAGACGGTTGGCGGGAGGTGCTGCGCTCCCTTGCCGCAACCACCCGGCAAGCAGCTCACCAGCACGAATGGTTCGCCGACCTGCTCGGTGGGCGGCCGCAGCTCGGGCCGCACGCGATGGCCAGAGGGGAGGCCGTGCTGGCGGCACTGGGCGGCGTCGACGTGGACATGGCCATGCCGGTGGTCGCCGCGGTCAACGCGTACGTGATCGGCGCGGTGCGCCGGGAGATCGCCGACCGGCGCGCCGAGCGGGCCACCGGGATGGACGAGCACCAGTGGCAGATCGCCTTCGGCCCTTATCTGGAGCGAGCCTTCGCGACCGGCCGATTCCCCGCGCTGGAGACGGTCGTACGCGACGCCGCCCACCTCGACGCCGACCAAACCTTCCGCATGGGCCTCGACTTCCTACTCGACGGCATCGAAGCCCGCATCTCGAGTTGACCGAGGACGCCTGGGCCGATTCCATCGCTGCACCCGTTGGCCGATCACGCCGACCTGTCCGCGCCTCGATGGTGGCGCGCCTGCCTCCCAGCTTTTGCGCCATCGTTAGCCGCTCGGAGCGGCGGTGCTCAGCCGATGGTCGCGTAGGGGCGGTGGACTTTGATGGCGGAGTCCAGGACGCGGGTGACCGCGGAGCGGGGGACGCCGAGTTCGTTCGCGATGGCGGGGGTCGAGCCGCCCTGATCGGCGAGGGTCAGGATCTCTCTGACCTCCTCGATCGGGAGGTCGGACAGGTGGCGGCCGGTGATGGCTCGTGCGATCGCGGAGATTTCGTCGTCGTCGGTGTCGGCTTCCTCCGGCTCGGTGGGGAATTCGTCGTCCTCGTCGTCGTCCTCGAGGATCGGCATCGGTGCGATGGGGAGGGGCGAAAGCTCGGGGGTTTCCTCGAGGGCCAGTTGTTCGCTCTCCGCGTCGGCGGAGTGGTCGTTCTGCTCTGCGGACATCGACTTTCCGCGTTTCGCCGCGCGCGGGGCGGTGGCGTTGGGGTGCACCTGTGCGGCGGTGTCGGCGATTGCGGGGGACTGTGTGTGCATCGGTTCGGTGGAGCCGGGACGCCGGGCGGCGTCGTCTCCTCGATGCACGCGATCGGCCGAGCGTTCGCCTCGACCGGCGGGCGGAAGTGGCGGCGTCGCGCTGTTCGTCTGAGTGGAGGGACGTTCGTCGAACTCGAGTCCGTCCAGCGAAATCTGTTGTGCAGGTTGCGCGGGTTCTGGGCGCGGTTCACCGATATCGGACGCATGCGTTCGCACTCGGCTCGGCGTTCCGTGCTCGAAGTCGGCCGGTGAAGGCTGCGCTGCTTCGGGATCGGCCGACCGGGTCGAACGTCCGTCCGACTGGACTTGCGAGACATGCTGGGCGGCAGATGAATCCGGATGTGTCGGGGAAGTCGTCAACTCGCGGCCGTTGGTGGCAGACGGAACCGGGCTTCCATGGGGAGCGAGGGTGTCCGTGTGGTCTTCAGTGGCGGGGGCGGTGTGCCGGTGGACCGGAAGCGCGTGCGCGTTGATGCCTGTGGGCGTCCCGGCGGCGTGACCATTGACGGTTGTAACAGTGTCGTGCCCGTTGACTCGAGCGTCTCCGGTCGCCGGGAACTCGGTGGTGTCATCGTCGGTGCCAGGGCGGAAGGTCTTTCCATTGATTCGCGGGTGCCGTTCAGTGCCCTCAGCGGGGGTCGGCACCGTGTGACCGTTGGTGGCCGGGCGCAAGGTATGTCCGTTGATGCGCGGGTGCCCGTTCCCGTTGACAGGTGTCCGGCCGGCCTTGCCGTCGATCGGCAGGATGTGGCCGTTCACGGACAAGTCGCCGCGGGTGTGGCCATTGACGGTGGGTTCGACGGAGTGGCCGTTCGTCGTGTGCGGGAGTGCGACACCGTTCATGCCGGTATCGGTCGCGTGGCCGTTGGCCGGGCGCTCGTCGGCGGAACCCGAGGTAGTGAAGTTCTCGCCCACTTCGCTGTGCACAGGATTCGCACCCGCGAGTGGGGCACCGTCGACGGGGTGGCCGTTGATCGGCGTATCGACCGCGTGACCGTTGGCCGTGCGAGTATCGGCGAGGCCCGAAGTGCTGAAGCCCTCGCGCACTTCGCCGTTGCCAGGGGCCGCCGCGGTGGACCCGACGCGGTCGACAGTGATGGGGTGGCCGTTGATCCGCGATCCGACCGCGTGACCATTGGTCGCCGACTTTGCGGGATCGACGCGTGCCGGGACAGGCATGACCGGTGCGGCCGAGCTGAACTCGTCGGGGCGTCCTGCGGGACGAGTGCCCGTCATTTCGGTCGGGACAGCGTGGTGGGTCGAGGCTTCACTCCCGGCGTGATGGAGGTCGGCACCGCCCCGATGATCGGTTTGCGCTCCGTGATTCGCGTCGTGGTGCGCCTCGCGGCCACCGGTCACGCCTGCATAGGTTTCCCAGGGAAATCGGCCGCTGTTCGCCGCTGCGTCGAGCGAGGGGCGACTACTCGCTTCCGCCTGCATGCCCGTGGCGAGTCGCGCATCGAGACGGATCGTTCGCGGGTCGGGATCGATCACCGGCGCGCCGTCGATCAGCACCGCGTACCGCGCGGAAACCCAGGCGTGCAACCAGATCACGACGCCGACCATCACCGGAGCGATCGCGTATTCGGCGGCGCGGCCGAGGTCGCCCGCGGCGAGATGCGGTCCCGTGTTCAGTGCGACGGTCGTGCCGAGCAGCGCCGCCTCGAAGAAGATCACTTTGCCGCGCGCCAGCTCCCGGCCCCATCGCGCCGCGGTCGTCGCCGCCACCATGATGGTGATGATCGGGATCGAGATCATCGCCTCGATGCCGTAGCTCAACCAGTACAGCGGATCGGCCATGTCGCCGCTGGGCACCAGATTGTGCTGCACGTTGACACCGGCCCACACCATGCCGAGCACGACGACGGCGATCAAGGCGCGCGACGACCACTCCGCCCGCCGGTAGAGCTGCGCCAGGCGCGCGTCCTGGCTCGACGCCCGACGCCGCGCCGCCAGTGCGCGCCGATGCCAGCGGGCGTCGGCCTCCTCCGAGCGGCGCAACGCCGCGGACGACTTCCGGTCGCGCCGTTCGGTGGCCAGTTCCGCCTCGATGGCCCGTCGCCGCTGCTCGCGCCGGCGCGCGCGAATCCATTCCGCCAGCTCGCGCTCCGCGGCGATCTCGCGTTCGGACAGCACCTCCAGCAGCGCCGGATCGAGCTGCAGGGGCAGTTTGCCGCGCGCGGTCTCGACTTGCTGTGCCAGCGCGGCAATCTCGGAACTATCGTTCGAGGATTCGTCGGGCATCGCGAGCCTTCCCAAGAGCAGGTCTCATGTCGAGTGGTGGAGACATGATCGCTCGAACATATGTGTGATCGGAGTGAGATTAAACCGACCTCCGCCCGTGGTCAATGCGATGCGCGCCCGCCTGAGGGCGACACGCCGAGCTGCCGAAATTCGCGGTCTGGCCCGAATATCCGGATGAGCGGCACTTTTATCGGCGCCTTCCGCGTGTCGAAACTCAGTTCGAATGTGCGCATGGCTATCGCGCGAATTCCGCCGTTTCAGGCTGCCGCCCATACCTCGGTCGAACCCAGCGCCGGTCTCGACTGTCGAGCGACGAGAGAGGGGGTATGCGCCATGTCGGCCCGCGTTCGCACGGTCGCCGCATGCGTGACGAAGAAAGCGACAGTGTCGAGTCCGGTCGGATGCTGACCCATCTGCTGCGGTCTCGGTCACGGAGCGAGTTGGCGGCCAGCCACAAACCGCGCGCATCGGGTAGCGAGGTTCGACACCGACGCGCCCAGCGCACCCCGACCACGTCTTTCGAGCGAAGCGAGACCGAGCCTGTTCCGTTCGCGGCCCGGCTCGCGTTTGCGCGGCCGCCGCGTACGCGACGAAGGAGCAAGCGGCGGTCGCGCACACGCCAGCCACAAAGGGGCCGCGAACACGCCGCGCGAAGGCGCGGCCAAATTAACTGAGCGTGGTGTGCCAGACGATGGCGGCGGCCAGGGCTCCCGCGCCGTTGACCGACCAGTGCAGGGCTATCGGGGCGAGCAGGCTGCCGCTGCGGTGGCGCAGCCAGGTGAACACCACGCCCGCCGCGGCCGTCGCGAGAACGGCGAGCAGGATGCCGACGATCTGGCCGGTCACGCCGCCGCCGACGAATGCGCTCAAGCCGCGATTGCCGGAGGTGAGACCGAGGGACGACGCGATGTGCCAGAGGCCGAACAGCAGGGAGCCCGCCGCGAAGACGCCGCGCGCACCGTACGCGCGGTCGAGTGTGCCGTGCAGCACGCCACGGAAGGCCAGTTCCTCGGGGATCACGGTCTGCAACGGGATGACGATCATGGAGGCGATCAACGCGCCGGAGATGGTCGCATAGCGATCGGCCAGGAAGAACGGCCGCGTGAGCGGTAGTGCCGCCCCGATCCCGACGACCGCGAGGACCAACGCCACCGCGCCGAGCGCGTAGAGCGAACCGCGCCGCCAGTGCCGGGGCGAAAGGCCCAGTTCCGACCAGCCGAGACCACGCCTGCGGACCAGTGCGAGCAGCGCGATCGCCGAGACCGGCACCGTCACGATGCTCGCCCACGCGGTGGTGAAATGTGCGATGAGATTGGTGCCCGCCAGGACGATCACCACCACGGCGACGTCGACGTAGGCGTGCACTTTGTGGCGTGGGCGGGTCGGTGCTGCTAGGTCCGGCTCAGACATCTCGACCGAGTCTACGGAACGAGAACACGTTCACCACGGATGCGGGCTTTATTGCCGGATCGATCACTTTTCGCCGCCGTCGGGGTCGAACGGGGCCCCCGCCGTGTGTACGGAAGGCGAGGCGGGTGTCGCGGAACCGTGTGCGAAGGCATGGCGCGGCGCTCGGCCGGGTGATCGTGTCGTGGCGACGCTGCTCGATGCGGGCGCTGACCGCAGTGTCAGCCGGCCCACCCGTGCGGGTCGGTCCAGACCTGCAGCGTGCGGCTGGTCTCGAAACGGCGCGGCTCGTGGGTGACCGGATCGGTGAACTCGAGTGCGGCGGCCAGCAGTTGCAGCGGCCTGGTGAAGTCGTCGACCGGCTTGTCGGTGAGCACCGGGTAGAAGTCGTCGCCGAGGATGGGGACGCCGAGGTTGTTCATATGCAGGCGCAACTGGTGGGTCCGGCCGGTGTGCGGGCGCAGCCGGTAGCGGCCGAGGCCCTCGCGGTGCTCGAGCAGTTCGATCTCGGTTTCCGCGTTGGGTTCGCCCGGGACCTCCTGGGCCGCGAGCACCTGCTTCTCCTTGACGATCCGGCTGCGCACCACGCGGGGCAGCGTGAGGCTTGGATCGAACGGGGCGATCGCCTCGTACTCTTTGCGCACGGTGCGCTTGTGGAACATGGTCTGGTACGCGCCGCGGCGAGCCGGGTTGATCACGAAAAGCACCAGGCCGGCCGTGACGCGGTCGAGCCGATGCGCCGGGACCAGATCGGGGAGGTCCAGCTCTCGGCGCAGCCGCACCAGCGCGGTCTGCAGGATGTGCTGACCGCGCGGGATCGTGGCCAGGAAGTGCGGTTTGTCCACCACCAGCAGGTCGTCGTCGCGATGCACGACGGGGATGTCGAACGGCACCACCGTCTCCTCGGGCAGATCGCGATGGAACCAGACCGCGCCGCCGGGCACGAACGGTGCGTCCGGAGCGATCGGCCCGTCCAGGTCGACGATGCCGCCCGCGTGCAGCAGTTCATCGATGCGCGCCGGGGAGACCCGGGGCAGGCGCTCCACCAGATGGTCCCGGATGGTCGCCCAATGCCCCTGCTCCGGTAGTCGCAACCGGGCCGGGTCCAAGCCGTGCCGTTTCGGCAACGGCGGTTGTTGCCGCCTTCTCATCGATACCGACCCTAATAGGTGCAGCCGGACGTAGTCCGTCCTCAGCCCGCGCATGGCCGGAGCGAAGGCGGAGGTACGCCTAATAGGTGCAGTCGGACGTAGTCCGTCCTCAGTCCGCGCATGGCCGGAGCGAAGGCGGAGGTACGCCCGACCGCAGGCCCGACGTCCGAGGTCGCGGGTTCAGTGGGCGCGGATCGCGATGCCCGGGTAATCGAGCACCAAGCCCGACTTGTCGTAGTCCAGCGTGCAGGCGAAGTCGAACTCCGGGGCGGAGTACTGGAACCGCGGTCCGTGCGAGCCGTCGGCGACGCGGACGTAGCGCTGCTCCAACCGGGCCACCGCGGCGCCGGAGGCGTAAACGTAGGCCGCGGGCGCGTCCGCGCCGTCGCCGATCTCTTGCGCGGACCGGTGCACGGGGAGCGCGTTGGTCAGCGCGGAGGACTCCAGGTCCACGTCCAGACAGCCGTCGAGCAGGGGCGCGGGCATGCCGTCCAGCAGCCAGGACCCCGCGCCGTCGGACTCCAGCACCAGCGTGTTCCAGCCGCCTGGCTTGCGCACGGCCACCTGGGCCCGGCGCGTGTGCCATTCGGTGTCCAGCGCGATCCGGTAGTCCACCACCCAGGCCGCGCCGTCCTCGACCGCTGTCGTGCAGCCGTCGATCAGCACGCCCTGCTCGGTGACCCGGAAATACGCCACCTCGAACCCCTCGCGGGCGGTGCGATGACGCCAAGCGGCGGTGGGCGGCGGCGGCGCGAACTGCATCGGGTTCAGAATCCGCGCAGCCGGTCGGGCGTGATGCGCAGCACGACGGAGTACTCGGCGTAGAACTGCTCGTCGGTCAGGCCGATCGAGCGAAGGCCGTCGGCGTACTTCGTGGTGAAGGCGTCGATCTCCGTCGAACCGGGCCGTTGCTCGACCACCCGCGCCGTGCCGGTGAGTACCACCACGTCGCCGCCGGACGCGGTGCTGTTGAGGTTCAGCGCGACCCGGGGATTGCGCTGGATGTTGCGCACCTTCGGTTGGCCGGGCTTGCTGAAGATCAGGAACTCGCCGTCGCGCCACTGGAACCAGACGGGGTTGGGCTGCGGTGTTCCGGTGGGGCCGACGGTGGTCAGCCAGAGGATGGACTCGCGGTTCAGGCGTTCGGCGACTTTGGCGCCGAATTCGGTTTCGGTGTCGACGACAGGGGTGGCGGAACGATCGGATGCCGTTGCGGTCATGGCAAGGACAACACCCCGGCCGCCGTGACGATTCCGCGTCGTCGCGGGGGGAGCCACGAGCACGGTGCTCCTGTCACGGCGTGGCCCGTTCGTCCAGCACCATCAGCCGGGCTTCGACCAATGTCCTGCGGGCGCGCCGCCGGACCCGGCATATTTCGACGCTGCAATCCAGGTGCACTTGCATGGCGTGGTGCGCTTGGCCCGCGGTGAGTTCGCCGGGATCCCTGGCGCAATTCGACAGAACCGAAAACATCTCCGTGCCATACATATTCGATCCTCCTGCGGGTGCGGCGGTTTCGCTCGCATTCGAAGTTAGCGATGCACGCGGGCTATCGGACCGGGATGCGGGTTCGTTCACGGAGGCTTCCCGGGCGCGTCGACAGTTCGAAAACAGCGAGTTCGCAGCAGTTTTCGCACATTGACGAAATAAGTCACGAAAGACAACGGCCGGTAGGCGGGGGCCGCCCAGGACGCGTGGTCTCGGCGGCGAAGCGGGCGACCCGTGCCGTGCCGGACGACCGCCTCCGTACTCGCGGGTCGATGGACCGCTCGCGAAGCTCCCACGGCGCCGAGAGGGCAAAGATAACTTAGGCTAACCTTTCTTGCTGGGCGCTTCTGTGTGAGGATGAGGCGATTCCGGTGATGGATGGATGCCGCGAGAGACGAGGTCAGATGACGGTAGAGGTCGCGCCGCTGCCTGCGGCGCAGACGGGGAACCGGCCGCCGAGGGCGGTGCTGAAAGAACGCAAGCAGCAGGAGGCCCAGGCGCGCAAGGAGATCCTCGCGCCCGTGCGTGGCCCGTTGACCGTCGCGAGCATCGTCATGGCCGTCGCGTCGGCGTGCGCGGTCGTGCCCTTCGTGCTGATCGTGGCGGCCTGCCGCGAACTGCTCCAGGATCAGGTGGACACCGACCGGGTGTGGCGTCAGCTGACGATCGCGATGCTGGTCCTGGTGGTCCGCGCGCTGCTCCAGGCCGCGGCGTTGACCTGGACGCACCTGGTCGACGCCGGATATCAGCTCGCCGTGCGCCGGGCGCTGGCGGCCAAGCTGACCCGGGTGCCGCTGGGCTGGTTCGGCGAGCGGACCTCCGGCGAGGTGAAGAAGTATCTCCAGGACGATGTGGAGGCATTGCACTACCTGGTGGCGCACGCCCGCCTGGAGTTCGTCGGCGCCGTCACCGTTCCGCTGATCACGTTCGGCTATCTGCTCACCGTCGAATGGCGGCTGGCCTTGGTGCTGCTGGTGCCGGTCCTGGCGTACGCCGTGCTCTACAGCCGGATGATGGACCGGGACGGACGGGACCGCTTCGTGGTCTACACCCGCTCCGAGCAGGCCACCAAGCAAGCCGCCATCGAGTTCGTCGACGGCATTCAGGTGGTCCGCGCGTTCGGTCAGGCGGGCAAGGCGCACAGCGTCTTCCAGGACGCCGTCGAACACCAAGCCCGCAGCGTGGACCGGCTGAAGACGCCGATCATCAAGGTGCAGGCGGCCTCCGACATCGTCGTCACCCCGGTGTTCGTGATGCTGGTGGTGGTCCTCGCGGGACTGGCCGCGGTGGGCCTGGACTGGGTGGAGCCGCTGGACGTGCTGCCGTTCCTGCTGGTCGGCCTCGGCCTGGGCAGTTCATTGCTGAGTCTCGGCTATGGCGCGCAGGCACTGCGGGCCGCCGCGGTGGCGGCGCAACGCCTGCACGACCTGCAACGGACTCCCGAATTGAGTGGCGGTGCGCCGACCTCCGCCGTGGCGGAAGCCGAATCCGCGCCCGCCGGTCTGGTCCGATTCGAAGGTGTCGACTTCGGCTATCGTTCCGGCCACGACGTGCTGCGAGGTATCGATCTCGAGCTCGCCCCCGGCACGATCACGGCCCTGGTGGGCCCGAGCGGATCGGGCAAATCGACACTGGCCAAATTGCTGCCGCGGTTCTACGACGTGGGTTCGGGCCGGATCACCATCGGCGACCGCGACATCCGTGACTTTCCGAGCGACGAGCTCTACCGCACCGTCGGGTTCGTCTTCCAGGATGTGCGGCTGATCCGCGGCAGTATCAGGGAGAACCTGCGCCTGGCCCGGCCCGACGCCGACGACGCCGCGGTGGAGCGGGCCGCCCGCGCCGCGCAGATCCACGATCGCATCATGGCGCTGCCGCGTGGTTACGACTCGGAACTCGGCATCGACGCGACGCTCTCCGGCGGCGAGGCGCAACGGCTCTCGATAGCGCGCGCCCTGCTCGCGGACACCCCGGTCCTCGTGCTCGACGAAGCGACCGCCTTCGCGGACCCGGAATCCGAAGCGGCCGTGCAGGACGCGCTGGCCGTACTGGTCGCGGGGCGCACGGTCCTGGTCATCGCGCACCGGTTGCACACCATCACCTCGGTGGATCGAATCCTGGTGCTCGAGCGGGGACGACTGGTCGAGCAGGGTGATCACGCGAGTCTCGTCACCGCGGGCGGCGCCTACCAGCGGCTATGGGAGATCAGGGAGGCGGCGCTCGGCGATCTGGCGCTCGTCGACAGTGTGGAGGGTGTCCGATGATTCGCAAGGTGCTGGAGCTGGTTCCGGGCGAATTCGCCCATCTGACACCGAAACTGTTCGCCGCCATAGTCGCGCAGGCCCTCAGCCAGGCCGTGGCGTACCTGCTGCTGGTGCCGGTGCTTACGGCGCTTTTCGACGACGACCTCGGCCGCGCGTGGCTCTGGGCGCTCGGCATGTTCGCCGCCGTCGCGGGCGTGGTGGTTTTCGGCTACCTGCAGGCGGCGATCGGCCTGCGCGTCGGCATCGGCATGCAGCGCGGATTGCAGACCCGGCTCGGCGACCACCTGAACGCACTGCCGCTCGGCTGGTTCGAGACCCATGACGCCGGGCCGCTCGGGCGGGTCATGGTCGACAACGTGCGGGAGCTGCAAGGCTTGGTCGCCTATCTGCTGGCCAGGATCTTCAGCGGCGTCATCGTGCCGCTCGCGGTCGCGGTCGGCATGCTGGCGGTCGACTGGCGTATCGCGCTGGCGATGCTGCTCGCCGCGCCAGTGCTCTACCTGGTGAACCGGCTGGCCGATCGCGCGTACACCAGCGCGGACCAGCGGATGCACGCGGCGGCGGCCGAAGCCGATTCGCGCGTCATCGAATTCGCCCAGGCGCAGCCGGTGCTGCGGGCGTTCGGCGCGGTGGGATCGGGCAACCGCGCGCTCGACGCGGCGTTGGCCGGGCAGCGCTCGGCTGGATCGCGCATGGTGTTCGCCAGCGTGCCGGGCCTGATCCTGTTCGCGCTGTTCGTGCAGGCCGTGTTCCTGGTTCTGGTGTACGTCGCGGTGGCGCGGGTGACCGACGGCGCCATCTCGGCCGCCGCCGCGATCGCGCTGATCGCGGTGAGCTCGCGATTCATCGAACCGCTCAACCAAGCCGCGCAACTGGGCACCGCGCTGCGTTCGGCGGGTGCGGCCGCGGACCGGATCAGCGAGTTGCTCGACGAACCGGTGCTCCCTGAGGCGGAAACGGCCGTCACCCCGCAAGCGCCGTCGGTGGTCTTCGACGACGTGAGTTTCGGATACCGTCCCGGTGAGCCGGTGCTGTCGGGCGTGACGTTCAGCGTGCCCGCGGGCACCACGACGGCCATCGTGGGGCCGAGCGGTGCGGGTAAGACGACATTGCTGCGGCTGGCCGCGCGGTTCTACGACGCGGATTCGGGCCGGGTCGTGGTGGGCGGGCACGACGTGCGCGATCAGCCGTCGGCGACGCTGCTGAGTCAGTTGTCGCTGGTCTTCCAGAACGTCTACCTGTTCGACCAGTCGGTCGCGGACAACATCCGGATCGGCAGGCCGGATGCCGGTGACGACGAGGTGCGTCGCGCGGCGGCCGCGGCGCGCGTCGACGAGATCGTCGACCGGCTCCCGGACGGTTTCGACACTCGGGTCGGTGAGGGCGGCGCGGCGCTGTCCGGCGGTGAGCGGCAGCGGGTCTCGATCGCCAGGGCATTGCTGAAGGACGCGCCGATCGTGCTGCTCGACGAGGTGACCAGCGCGCTCGATCCGCACAGTGAAGCGGTCGTGGTGCGCGGGATGCACGAGATCACCAAGGACAAGACGGTGATCGTGGTCGCGCACCGGCTGGCCACCATCGCCCACGCCGATCAGATCCTGTTCGTGGACGGCGGGCGGATCGTGGAGCGCGGCACGCACGCCGAACTGCTCGCGCTGAACGGCCGATACGCCGCGTTCTGGAACGAGCGATCTCGCGCGTCGGGCTGGCATCTGGAGCCGGTCGCCACCTAGCGGCTAGCACGTCGAGCCGGTCACCGTGGACGCCGAGAACAACCGGCGCCCACGGTGATCCGTTCGTGCGAGTGGTTCGGCCAGGCGCGGGCGATGACCTCGGTCCCGCCGAAAGCGGGAGCCGACGAATCGGCTGTGGTCGCCGTTTTCGATCGGG
>NZ_JBJZOK010000039.1:0-58141 GCF_047200615.1 Nocardia sichangensis | reverse complement strand
AGTCTTCAACCGGAAGCGACAATCTCGGCACCACCGAGTGCTCAATCGTCGTCTTCGAGGCAGTCAGCCTCGTTGCGATCTGCGGCAGCATCAGCACGCTCCGCGAACCCCGATGTCGCTGTCGGCGATGAAGGGTCCCGCTCAGCGGCGGCGCCGATACGATCGGCTGATTCCCGGTCCATCCATTCCTTGCCCATGACGGGTCTCCAATCATGAAGAGGGAGCCCGCCCCGCGGCGCGATGCGGAATGACCGTTGGTCGAGCCCCAGGGCGTGGCAAACTACCGGCGGCCGTTACCTGGGGTCGATGGAAGCCAGCGGTCTACGGCGGGATTGCCGCCCGCTGG
This sequence comes from Nocardia sichangensis, assembly GCF_047200615.1. Classification (NCBI taxonomy): domain Bacteria; kingdom Bacillati; phylum Actinomycetota; class Actinomycetes; order Mycobacteriales; family Nocardiaceae; genus Nocardia; species Nocardia sichangensis. The sequence goes on along the minus strand of NZ_JBJZOK010000039.1, from coordinate 57,795 downwards.
AAACGCCCACCCGGCAGAAGCGGGCGAACGGGCACGTCACAGTTCAACCGTGTTTCGAGGAGCGCCGACCGTCTAGCGCACCTTGCCCGAGAAGACGCTGCTGACACCCGGTTGAGCCTCTTGCCAGCTTCCCGTCCTTCCAGCATCGCCTCAGTGCGATCGTCTGGGCAAGTCCATACGACGAGCAGACCGCGTGCCACAGTGGCCACGCCAGACCGCACGCATCCCTGCTCCACCTGAACCAACATCTATGTCGTGTGGTCGATGGCGTTCTCGAGCCAGCCCAGCAGCGTCGTGGTGGCGGCGGTGGTGTAGCCGGTGGCGTGGACCCCGCTGGCGGCGAATCCAGCGGCGTCGCTGCCCTGCTGGGCCAGCGCGGCGCCGGTGGCCGGTGGGGTGGTGGCGGTGTAGGTCTGGGCCAGCGACCCGACCCGGGTCCCGGTGAACGCTTGTGCGGTGGCTGCGAGGAGGTCGGTGGCGACCGGGGCGAATCCGGTCAACGCGGCCAGTGTGGCGAGAGGGTCACCGGCGGCCAGTGCCTGCACGGCGGTCCAGGCGATCTCCTGGGCGCGCCCGATGTCGGCGGCGATCCGCGCGATGTCCAGGCCCGCGAGCATGCCGACGATCTGAGCGGCGACCCCGACCCATCCGGAGGTATCCAGCGGCGCGGCCAACGCCAACACATGAGCCACCAGCCGCAGGTCGATGCCGGCGGCCATGCGCACGACCGGGGCGAACTGGTTGTTGAGGTCCCCGGCGAGCCGGTGCAGGCCGGGGATGTCGCCGGTGCCGACGAGGGCGGGCAGCTGGGCGAGATCGCCCGCGATGGCGGGCACGTTCGTGGCGAACTCGGCCAGCCCGCCCAGCACCGTGATCACCTGTGCGAGTACCTGAGAAGGATCCAGACCTCCGATCGAGACCCCGGTCGAGGCCGGTGGGGTCCCGCCCGCGCCGGTGGTGGGGGCCGATGCCGATGTCGAGCTGGGGACCTGCGCCGAGGTGGCCGGGGCCGGGGCGGGAGACGGCGGGGCCCCGGCCGAGTCGGGGACCGAAGCCACGGCGTGGCCGACCGCGGCGAGGACCGGTGAGGTCTCGGGTGTGGTCGAGCAGTAGAGGTCGCCTTCGGCGCAGAGGGTGCGGACGCGGTCGGTGAGGTCGCCGAAGCCCAGCGGGCGGGGACCGGCGATGCCTCGTCCGGGCACCGAGTTCCCGAGTTGGGTGGTGGCCGGGTCGCGGTGGGGGTCGGAGACGAGTCCGACCGCCACGACCCTCGAGGCGGGGATGGGGCCTCGATGGTTGCCGATGGCGGTGGCGAGGTCGCCGGCGATATCGGCGCCCTGGGAGTAGCCGACAAGCACCACGCGCGTGGTCGAGCACAAACCCGCGAGGGTGGCGGTGAGCGTCTGCGCACCGTGTGTTTGAGAGGTGGTGTCGGGCGCGACGTCGGCGCTGTAGGCGAGGGTGCGCACGTCGATATTGCTGCCGTAGCGAGCGGCCAGGCCCTGCACGATAGGAGCGAGCATCCCGACCGGGCGGGTAGGGTCGGCGGCCGGTGCGGTGTCCCACGTGCCCGGCACCAGCAGCGCGGTCCAGCGCGGGCAGGACGCGGCGGCGGGGGCCGCGGTCGGGTCTGCGGCGGCGACACCGGCCCCGACGCCGGTCGCGGTAGCGACGGCGGCACACAACAGCGCGCGGACGATGTGGCGGCGGGGGCGGATGATCCGGTGGCGGATGCGCATGGTGGTTCTCCTGTCGGTGTCGGTTCGGAACAGGCGTCGTGGTGGCGCTACGGTGAGTCACGCGAATCATGTTGTGCGGGTGAGTTGATCGCGGCGGGTCGGGTCGCGCCGTAGTAGTCGTCGCCGGGATAGCGGTAGGCGCTGACCTGGACGGGCTGTCCGAAGGTCGGCGCGTGGACCATGCGTCCGCCTCCGAGGTAGAGGCCGACGTGGTGCACGTTGTTGTCGGCGGCGCCGTAGAAGACGAGATCGCCGGGGATGAGCTGATTTTCGGGGATGTGGGGGCCGGTGTGGATCTGGTCGTAGGTGGTGCGGGGCAGAGTGATTCCGGCCGCGCGGTAGGCGGCCTGGGTGAGCCCGGAGCAGTCCCAGCCGCCGTTGACTTCGGGGCCGTTGCCGCCCCACACGTAGGCGACCCCGAGCTGGGCGCAGGCGAAGGAGATCGCCTGCGCGGCGGCGGGACTCGCGGCTTGGATGGTGTGGCAGTCACCGCTGCCGGAGGGGGCGGTGGCGCGGTAGCGGGCAGCTTGGTCGAGTACCTGCTCGACGTACCAGTCGGCGTGGTTGTAGGCGAAGATCGCCGCACGCAGATCAGCGGGGGCGCCGGAGTCGCAGAGGTAGTGGGCGGCGGCGTGGATGGCGTCGCTGGGGTTGTAGCGCGAGGGCGGGCTCGCCCCGCCCACAGGCAAGGGGTGCCGGGACACCACGGCCTCGAAGGTCGGGGCCAGGAACTGCATCGGCCCGGCGGCCCCAGCCGAGTTCTCCCCGGACCGCACACCCGGCAGGGGTGAGCGGCCGTGGTCGGTCTCGATCTTGCCGATCGCGGCGAGCACCGACCAGTCCAGGCCGGGACAATCCCCGGCGGCCTGTTGGTAGAGCACCAGCAGATCGGGCGGAATGTCCTCTCCCGCTTGCGGGCTGGGGGTGCTGCCCGCAGCCGCCGAGGGTGCGGGGGCCAGTAGCGGCTGGTCGTAGACGATGACGGTGGCGACCACGGCGGCGATCACGACGACGCAGAACACCACCGCAGCACCACCCGCACCGAGCGCTTTGACCAGCATCGCCTTTTCACCAGCCCTGGACTGTCGGCGGTCGGGGTGGTGGTGGCGCGAGCATGACCTGCCCGCCGAGGGCGGTCGTGGTCGGCTCGGCGTCGATATCGCTGCTGGGTGGGGTGCGGCGGGGCCAGACGGCGGCCAGCTCGCGCAGGTGCAGACGGCTCGCGCGGGTGGCATCGAGGGGTAGCCACACCCGGTCGGCGGGGCTGGGATCGGTGGAGGGGGCGAGGAGTTCGGCGGCGGCGGTGGCGACCGGCACCGCGCCCGGGTCGGGCAGCCGCTCCCAGCTCTTGCGCACCGTGTCGCGAGCGTTGGTCTCCCGCGCGGTGGTCGGTACCCAGAACAGGACGGGGGTGATGACGCCGGTGGTGCGGGCCAGCTCGCCGTAGCCGTGCAGCTTCGCCGCGACACGCCTCAGGGCGGTGGTGGCGAGGTCGTATTCCAGGAAGAAGTCAAAGACGGTGCCGGTGTGGGTGTAGCGGCCGAAGGCGTCGGGGCGGGCAAGGTCACCCCACAGTCGCTGGCAGCGGGTCTGCGACCACCACGCCGTCACCCGCCCGCCCGGGTCGTGGGCGGTGGTGAGGGTGGTGAACCATTCGTTGACGCCGAGGGTGTGGGTCAGGTGCAGGCTGTGGGCGACCGCAAGGGCCTGCTGGTGGTTGTATCCGAGATCGCGCACGCTGGCGGCGGCTTCCGCGGCGAGCACGGCGGCTCCTGCTGGTGCGAGTACCCAGTGGGAGGGGGCGCTGCCGCGGGGGCGCAGGGGCCGGAACCGGTCCAGGACTCGGTAGTGGTGCAGGATCGCCAGGCGGCGTCGGGCGATCTTGGGGGTGGGGAAGGCCAGCTCGGCGAGCTGGTTGGTGGTCAGAACGCGATGCTCGTGCAGCATTCGCAGGATCCAGCGGTCACGGCCGGTCAACGGCGGCACCAGCGGGACCTTCTCCGATCCCGAGGGCCGGGATCGGGCGGGGTGCGGCGCGCGCAGGTCGGCTTGCCGATCGGGGTGGGTGATCATCAGCGAGGGGAGCCTTTCGAGGAGACGAGGACACGGGCAGCGGTGTCTCCGGCGCGCGCCGTCCTCGGCTGTGGGGGCTAGATCAGCCGGGGGTCACCTGTGCCGGGTGCCGGGCCGCTGGCGACGGCGGGTTTGCCGCCGGGCGCGGGGGTGTCGGGTGGTGTGGACAGGCGGGTGCGGGCGGCGGCGGCGATCTCGCGGGCACGACCGGGGGTCGGCGGCGGCAACGGCCGGGTGGTGAGGGTGAACGGGCGGGCGTTCTGTCCATCGACCAGCAGCCGGGCGGCGGCGTGGAAGGCGTCGAGGTGGGTCAGGTCGTGTTCGGACAGCCAGGGGTCGGTGTGGCGGGCGAGATCGCGGGCATCGTCGGGAGACACCGCGAAGATGATCTTGTTGCGGGCGTTGGCGGAGATACCGTCGCGCAACTCGCGGGTGAGCTGGCCGAGGTTCTGATGCGCGAGCAGCAGTGACAGGCGTAATCCGCGGGCTTCGGCGAGCATGTCCTCGACGGGGGTGGACAGGTTCAAGAAGTTCTGCGCCTCGTCCAACACCAAAGCCGCGTCGGGGCGGTCGGCGGCGGGGACGCGGGCGCGGGCGGTGACGGCCTGCCAGGTCCGTGCGACAAGTAGTGAGCCGACCAGGCGGCTGGTCTCCTCCCCGAGTGAGCCTTTCGGCAACCTCGCCAGGCAGATTCCGCCCTGGTCGAGGATGTCGGTGAACTCGATGGTGGAGGGTCCGCCCGCGATGGCGGCGCGCACGAACGGCCGCAGCAGGAACGCGCGCAGTTTGTTCAGTAGCGGCCCGATGAGTTGGGCGCGGCCGGTGTCGCTGAGTTGTTCGTAGCTGTCCCAGAATCCGCGCAGGACGGGGTCGGGGGTGGTGCGGGTGACCCGCTGGCGGAAGGCGGGTTCGGTGAGTAGGCGGGGCAGGTCGGCGAGGGTGGCGGTGCCGGGTTGGGCGCACAGGGTGAGCAGGCTCGCGCGCATGATGTCGTCGGTGCGCGGCCCCCACCATTGGTGGAAGATCCGGTGGAACACCGTGACGAGGTTGTCCACCGCCAAATCCAGTCCCGCCCGCCCGATCCGGCCGATGTCGAGCGGGTTCACGCACGGCGGCGGCGCGGTGGAGTCGGCGTCGAACAGCACGACCCGGTCACCGAGGCGCGACGGCAGCCGCGACAGCACATCGGTGACGAGGTCGCCTTTTGGGTCGATGACGATCACCCCGCGCCCGGCGTCGGCGTCATCGAGGATCAGCCGCGCCAGCAGTGTCGACTTGCCGACGCCGGTGGGGCCGAGGATGTGCAGGTGGTGGCGGGCGTCGGAGACCTTGACCGCGACCGGTCGGCGGCCACCGGTATCGGCGAGGCCGAGGGGTTTGGTGTGCGGGCCGCCGGTGGGGATCTGCGGTGCTGGGGTGAGGGCGCGGGCTCCGGCGCGTTGCAGGCCGGGTAGCCCGTCGTCGGTGGGCAAGTGCGCGATCGTGGCGAGTTCGGGGACTGACAACACGTCCCCGCGCTCGAGTCGCCGCTCGGCTATCAGCAGTGCGAGCCGGAGGCGGCGGCGTCGCCGGTAGTAGTTGTGGTCGGTGCAGGCCCCGAACACTGTCGCGAGAGCGTCCGCGCGTCCGCGTGCCACCGCCCGCGCCTCGCCACGGCCTCGGTCGCCGGGCACCGGTATCGATACCGCGTAGCGCACGACGGTCTCCCAGTGCGCGCCTCGCGCCTTGGTGGCCGCCGCTCGGGCGGCGGCGGTGTACTCCATCGTTGTTTGCCGGTCTCCCGACGCCGCGCCCGTGCCGTTGGTGCGGGCGGGCCGGGTGAGGGGTTCTGGCGTGATCAGGTTCAGCACCTCGCGCGCCAGCGCCGTCACCACCCCGGCCGGTGCCCCCGCCGACCTGGCAGTCGCGGCGTTGCGGGTGGCGCGGGCGACGCGGCGGCCGGTGACCGGGCGGGCGAGGATCTGCACGCACGCGGCCTGGCCGGGAGCGAGGTCGTCGGCGGCGGTGATCAGATCCCGCACCAGATCGCCGCTGTAATCGGTGCGCAGCGGCAGACCTTCGCGGCGGCCCAGCCGCAACTCACCGCCCGCCATGATCCGCCGGGTGCCGTCCAAGGCGTCTGGTAGCGGAGACCGGGCAGGCCGGGTGGTGTCGGTGTGCGCGCCGGGCCAGGCCGAGGCGACCGCGCGTTCGATCAATCCGGGCGGAACGGTACCGGGGACCCAGAGGCGGATCGCGGCTCCGTCCTCGGGAGTCACGGTGTACTCGAACCCCAGATGCGGCTGCCCGAACAGCAGCCGCGCCCACGCCGGGCGCAGCTGCCCGATCAGGTGCGACCAGAACGCGAGCGCGCCCTTCGCGTCGAGGACGGGTGGGGTGAGCAGAGTGACCTGGCGAGCCTGGGCGCGCAGCCGGCGGCCTCGCCGCCGCACCAGTGCCCGCGCCGCGGCGAGCACACCGGCCACTCCCAGCGCCACCACGAGGGTGGCCGGGGAAACCAGGCTGTGTCCGATCGTCGCGGCGATATCGCGCAGCGTCGCGCCGGGCGCGAGCAGCGCCCGGCCCAGCCACCCCTGCTCAGGGCTCGCGGTGGTGTTCACGCCGCCACCTGCCCCAGCACAGTGGCGGTGGTGGGCGTGCCCCAGAACGGGGCAGCGCCGTACTGGAGCTGGCCGCGAGTGCCCCGCTGTTCGGCCGAGGCCGAGGCGGTCAGCGGCTTGCGGAGAACGACGACATCTTCGTGCGCGATGAGGTGCATCGGCAGCCCGGCCGCGCGCTGTTTGACGATGAAGTCGCGTTGGAAGAAACTGCTGCGCGCGACAAGGTCACCCTCCGACAGCCGCCCCAACAGGGCGACGCAGCGCTCGACCGGGACGAGCCCGGCGAGGGTGCCGCAGGTGATCAGGTGCGCGGGCAGGTTCACCAGCTCGGCGTGCTGCCGCCACGGCCGGGCGGTGATCACCACATGCCCGCCCGGAGCGAGGTATTCGGCGGCTCCGGTGAGGATGCGGGTGAACCCCGACAGGAGGCGGCCGAGCCCGACGTTGGCGAGGTTGCCGCGATCGAGGATCGCGCCGTAGCGGTGGTTGTATTTGTGGACGCCTTCCCCGGCGCGGACCCGGACGTGGCCGTGGGTGGAGTCGCCGTAGGGCGGGGAGGTGATCACCAGGTCCACCCGGCCACGCACCTCCTCTGGGAGAAGGGTGGGGAGTTTGCGGGCGTCGCCGTTGTAGACGGCGGCATCGAGGTCGATACCGGCGTCGCGGGCGAGCCCGATGTTGGTGCGCGCCAGTTCGGCCCACCTGCTCTCGTACTCGACACCTACTGCGCGGCGGCCGGTGTGGAGGGCTTCGACGAGTGTGGTGCCGATCCCGCACATGGGGTCCAGCACGAGGTCCCCGGGGCGGGTGTAGGCGGCGACGGCGTGCTGCACGATCGCGGGGAACATCTTCGCCGGGTGCTTGACGCTGTCGGGGTGATACCGGCCCCGCCGCTGCACTGCAGGCGCGGTCTGGGCGGTGGCCCACACCGACACCGGGACGGCGGCGGGACCGGTCGGGGTCGCGGTGCCGGAGTCGACAGTGCCGGTGGTGTCGGTGTCGGTGGTGGAGTCGAGTGTCATCGAGTGTCTTTCGCGATATCGGTCGGTCGGTGGTCGTTGCGCGGGCATGGCGGGAGGAGTCACCGCGGCGAGGCGGACTCGTCGGAGCGGGGCTGGAGGAACGCGAACACGTCGGTGTGCGCGACCACATGCCGAGCGGCGCCCGAGTCGGGCGCGGCGGCGGGCAATGTCGCGGTGATGGTGGTGCCGGTGACGGGCACGGCGATGATGTGCTGGAGGTAGAGCAGATCGGCGGCCTGAGCGGCGGCCACGACCGCACCGGCCGGATCGATCAGCACCCCGTCGCGGCTGTGGCGGCAGCGCCCGAGCACGACCAGCAACCCGCCTGCCGCCAACCGCTCCACCGCGAGCGCGGCGAGGTGTTCGGCGGCGGCTACCGGGTCGAGGTGATCGGCCAGCAAACTCGCCACGACCAGATCCATCGGCTCATCCGCAGCGGTGCGTGGGGTGGGGTCGTCCTCGCCGTGGCGGCCCAGCGCAGCCACCGCCGCCATCGCCGCCGCCGTGTCCGGCTCGATCACCCGTAGCTCGCCGCGACTGGCGGGAGCGGGCCAGCCGATCAACAACACCCGGTCCCCGGGCGCGGAGAACTCCCGCACCGCGCGGGACAGGATCGGTTCGGGCCAGTGGTCGCCGGGATCGAGGGTCTGGGCTCCGGCGGCCCACAGGGTCGAGGGGACCGCTACCGGAGCCGCCGCGCGGGTGGCGGCGGTGACGGACCGGGATGGACGCTGACGAGATGTCGCGGTCATGGGGTGTGCTCCTGACGGTGGGAGAAAGATGTATCTACTGAAGTAATCCCGCCGAAAACCCCATTTTTGGACACCCGATACCGATATTTCTTCGCGCGAGTTTTTCGCGGCTTCGCAATCAGCTATCGGCACCGCTGTTACGAAAGCGGGTAGCGCCCTCGTGTTCGGTTGGAAAGAATATTTTTTCCGTTGCATCCGAAGAGTTGCCACAGCCGATACCCAACCACCCCCAAAACGCCCCCAAACCACCCCGGTACATACACAACCCCTGGTAGTAGGTGCCGCGCGTGAGGGTGTGACTGGCCGGGCGACGGTGGTGTGCCAGAGGGTTACTTACCCGAGTGGGGGTGCCGTGGGTGTGGTTCTAATGTGTCACGGGGGTGTTTTAGATGTGTTCTGGGGGTGTTTTGGGGGTGGGTCTCCGGTGTCCTTGTCGGGTCGGAATCTTTCGCGTTTTCCACCGAGCAGGAGTAGATGGTGACGGAATCGAAGTACGGGAATTCATCACAGCCGATCGTGGCGGTGGGCTCGCCCTTATCGGTGGCGTCCTCGGCATTCGAACGTATTGCCGCGCAGGAATTGCCCGCCGATCCGCGCCCGGTACCGCAACCGGTCCCGTGGAGGCGGGTGCAGTCGTGGAGGGGGTTACGCGAGCTGCTGTGGCAGCCCGGCGTGACGACCGTTCGAGTCGACCAGATCTGGGTGTGGCTGATCGAGCGGTCCCGCGCATACGGCGGGGACGCGACCCTGGTGTGCGCGAGCCTGGCGTATCCGATGCTCGCGGGCACGGCCGGATTGTTCGCCGCCCCCGCCAGCCCCAAGCGCCATGACATCGAGTCCGAGGTACTGACCGGGTTTCTCACCCACCTCGGGTGCGTCGAGCTGGATCAGCCGGGCGTGTGGCATCGACTGCGGTGGGCGAGCTACCGCGCCGCGATCAGGGCTGTCCGTCAACAGGACGTGCTCACCGAGGCGGTCGCCGACCACGACGACCTCGATCTGATCGCGAAGTACGGCCGGGTGATGGTGAGCGAGCCAGGTCACCCCGAGACCGTTCTCGCCCTGGCCGTCGCCGACGGGGTCCTCACCGCCGGGGCCGCCGAGCTGATCGCCCTCACCCGGTGGGAGCACCGCCCGCTGAACTGCCTGGCCGCCGAACGCGGCGACTCGCACTGGGCGTTGCGCAAACGACGCCAGCGCGCCGAAGCGCGGCTCGTGGCATGGCTGGCCGAGCGCGCCCGCGACACCGCAGCCGCCACCACCGAAACCCGCGTCCTGGACACGCTGCCCACCCACAACCACCCCACCGCCACCGCCGACACGGACGCGACGCACGGGGATCGGCGGGCAGCCACCCACCGCACACGAACACCAAAGCCCCGCGCGATCGAGCAGACCTCGCACACACCGGCCCGCCCCGACACCGACGACCAGGAGGTGCGCTCATGCGCATGAACCGACTCTTCGACACAGCCACAACACCGCAGCGCCGGGCGCGCGTTGTTCGCGTTCGGCGGTGGGCGACGCTCGCGGCGACCGCCTGCACCATCGCCGTCGTCCTGGTGGCGGCGGCCGGGTCGGCGGCGGCCACACCACCGGGGCCGCCGGTGCTGGCGATCGCGTCCTCGCTGGACCAGGTGCTCGACAACCTGCGCAACTGGCTGATCGGCATCCTCGCCGCCCTGGCAACGGTGTGCCTCACCGTCGCGGGAGCCCGCTACCTCATCGGCGCGGGCGACCCGGCCGAGATGGAGAAGGCCAAAAGCGCTTTCCGCGCGGCCTGCCTCGGGTACGCGCTGGCGATGCTGGCTCCGGTCATCGTCACCGTCCTCAAATCCATCGTCGGAGCCTGACCGTGAACGCCCCGGTCCCCACCCGCGCCGCGCCCGCCTGCGGGCGACGGGCACAGCGCACGGGCCACGCCGTCGCGGCCACGGTGGCGGTGGTGCTCGCCGCGGTACTGCTCATCTTCACCGGCATCGTGAGCGCCGCCGCGCAACCGTCGACGCCGCCTGTGCCGGTGCCCTCGGCTCCGACGACACCCGCACCCGCCACACCGGCTCCGACCTCGGCGGTGCCACCGTCACGCTGGGTCACGCCTCCACCCGCCACCCCGGCATCGCCCACTCCAGGTGTTCCCGACTCGACGGTCCCCACCCCGGCCACGCCGGGGGCGGGGGCGGGTGAGTGCGGGGTGAGCAACATCTCCGGGTGCGTAGCGAAAGCTATCGACGGGTTCTTCCAGCGGCTGGTCGATTCCGCGCTCAACCCGCTGCTGGACCTGCTGTCACGCACCCTGCTCACCACTCCCGAACCGGGCGAGCTGCCGCAGGTGGGAGCACTGTGGTCGCAGTCGTGGCAGTTGGTGGCCGCGATGTATGTGCTGGTGGTGATGGCGGCCGGGGTGCTGCTGATGGTGCGCGAGACCCTGCAGACCCGGTGGTCGATCCGCGAGCTGGCACCACGACTGGCGGTGGGGTTCATCGCCGGAGCGATGAGCATGGTCATCGCCACCACCGCGATCGGGTTCGCCAACGCCCTCGCCCAAGCCCTCGCCGGCCACGGCGTCGACTCCGATTCGGCGGCAGCGGCGTTGACCGAGTTGACCGCGACCGGCGGCACCCAGAGCGGAGTCTTCGCGCTGCTGTTGATGGTCGCGCTGATGGTGATGCTGGTCGTGCTGCTGGTCGCCTACGTGGTGCGCGTCGCGGTCACCGTCCTGCTCATCGTCGCCGCCCCTTTGGCGTTGATGTGCCACGGGCTGCCGGGCACCGAGGCGGTGGCGCGGTGGTGGTGGCACTCGTTCGCTGCCTGTTTGGCGATCCAGGTGGTGCAGTCACTGACGTTGGTAACGGTGCTGCGAGTGTTCCTCACCCCTGGCGGGTGGGAGTTCTTCGGCCCCAACGCAGACGGCATCGTGGACCTGATCGTGGCACTCGCGCTGATGGGCGTGCTGATCAAGACTCCGTTCTGGCTGCTATCGGTTCTCAAGATCGGGCACGGCCGCAGCCTCGTCGGCTCGATCGCGCGCAGCTACGTCGTCTACAAAACCTTCGGCCTGCTCAAAGGCGGCGGGCACACACCCGGCGGGGCGCGTGCGGCTGCGGCCACACCCCGCCAGCCACGACCACCCCGGCGGCGGGCCGCTGTGACCGGGCCACCCGACCCCTACAGCCGGGTACGCGCCACCCGCGACGGCCAGCTGATGCTGCCCCTGGAAGGCGTGCGCCGGGTCCGGCGGCCACCGAACCCGAACGACGCCGCGCACCCCGACGCGACGAGCACCGCCTCGGCTCGTGCGGTCCGCGCTCCGCGCGGCAGGCAACTCGCCTTCGACTTCACCCCGCCCGACCCTTACCGGGGGATCCGTCCCGGGCGCGACGGTCAGTACCCGTTGCCGATCCCCGTTGCCCGCGTGAAACCCATGCCCTCGCCCGAACCACCTCGCGCACCGACGCGGGTGTCGGTGCCGCGAGCCCGCCGACCCGAGCAACTCGCCTTCGATTTCGCGCCACCGCCACCACCGGCCGACCCCTACGAGCGGCTCCGGCCGACGCGCAGCGGTCAGTACCCGCTGCCGTTCCCGGTGACCCGCGTGAAACCCGCACCGCCGCCGCGCATACCACCGCAACCGCCCCCGCCGCCGGTGCGTTCGGCCGGGCGGCAATTGCATCTGCCGTTGCCCGACCTGCCCGTGCGCCGCCGCGCCCCCCGCGCTCCCCGAGGAGGAAAGCTTCGATGACCACGACCGTGCGAATCCCCGCCGATGTCGAACGCAGCGACCGGCTACTCGGCCCGTTCACCGCCCGCCAACTCGCCATCCTCGCCACCACCGCCCTGCTGTTGTACGCGGCATGGATCGCCACCCGGGCCGTGGTCGCCCCGCTGGTGTACCTGGCCGTGGTCGCCCCGATCGCCGCCGTGGTGACCGTCGCGATCCTCACCCGCCGCGACGGACTGCCCGCCGACCTACTGTTGGTAGCCGCGATCCGACACCGCCTCCGGTCACGTCACCTCGTGGCCGAATCCGAGACAGGTGTGCTCGCGGCGCCGAGGTGGGTCACCGACCGCGCCACCCGAGGTCGGCCTCGACCACCGGTTCCGGCGGCGTTGTCGGCGCGGGAGTTGCGGCTACCGCAGTCGATCACCCCCAGTGGTGGCGGTGTCGGAGTTATCCACCTGGGGGAAGACGGGCTGGCTGTCGTCGCGGTCGCGGGCACCCTCAACCTTGCTCTGCGCACCCCGGCCGAACAAGACAGCCTCGTCGGGCAACTCGCGGGCTGGCTGCACACCCTGCGCCAACCCGTCCAGATCCTCATCCGCTCAGCCCGCCTGGACCTGTCCGCGCACCTCGCGTCCCTGCACACCGCCGCACTCGACATGTCCCCGGACCTGGCTGCCGCCGCCCACGACCACGCCGCGCACCTCGCCGAGCTGGCGGCCGGGGAACACCTCACCCGCCGCCAAGTCCTGTTGATTTGGAGAGAACCCCTCGACAACCCCGCCGCCGCGACCTCACCCGGACGACGACTGCTCGGACGAAGCCGGACTCGCCGCGGCTCGTCGGCCGCCGCGCGTCGTGGAGCCGAGTCGCGCCTGCTGCGCCGCATGACCGAGGCCGCCGACGTCCTCGCACCACTGGGGATCACAGTCACCGCCCTCGATGACATCCAGGCCACCGCTGTCCTGACCGCCTGCGCCAACCCCGAAACACTCGTCTCGGCCACCGCCGACACCACACCCCGCGACGCCATCATCACCACCACCGCATTCGCCGACACCGATCGCGACTCCTTCCCCAAGGACCCCTTCGCCCGCCAGAGCGGGGCGAGCTACGCGCCGGAAGCATTGACGATCGGCACCCGCCACCTCGAAATCGGTGGCGATTGGGTGGCGACTGTCGCGGTCACCGGATACCCGCGAGAAGTGACCGCCGGGTGGCTCGCGCCGCTGCTGTCGCATCCCGGCCGCGTCGAAGTCGCCGTGCACATCGACCCCGTCGACCCGGCCACCGCCGCCACCCGGCTGCGCCACCAACTCGCGCGGTTGGAGTCCTCCCGGATGCACGACGCCAGCCGGGGCCGCCTGTCCGACCCACAGGTCGATGTCGCGGTCGAGGACGCCGCCGACCTCTCGGCGCGGGTGGCGCGTGCGGAGGCCCGGTTGTTCCGGGTCGGGGTGTACCTCACCGTGCACGCCGACACAGAAGTCGAGCTGGCCGACGAGGTCGCCGCCGTGCGGGCGCTGGCGGCGAGCCTGCTCGTGGACACCTGCACGCTGTCCTATCGCGCCGCCCAAGCCTGGACCACCACCCTGCCCCTCGGGCTCGACCTGATCCGCGTGCGGCGCACCTTCGACACCACCGCGCTCGCCGCGGCGTTCCCCTTCGACTCCCCGCAACTGCCGGTACCCGACCCGGCCCAGGCCACACGCCCGGAAGGTGTGCTCTACGGCCGCGACGCCGCCTCGGGGCTGTTGTTCGTGGATCGATTTGCCCCCGAGGCCCACAACCACAACATGGTCGTCCTCGGCCGCAGCGGGGCGGGCAAGTCCTACCTGGTCAAAACCGAAATCCTGCGCTCGCTGTATCGCGGTATTGAACAGGTCGTCATCGACCCCGAAGACGAATACCGCCGTCTCGCTACGGCGGTCGGCGGCACCCACATCCGACTCGGTACCGGCGGGGGACGGCTCAATCCGTTCGACCTGGAAATCCACACCCGCCCTGATGGTCGCCGCACTGCCCCCGCCGACGCCCTCACACGACGGAAACTGTTCCTGCACACCCTCGTCGCGGTCCTGCTCGGCGACCAAACCCCTGCCCAACGGGCGGCATTGGACACCGCTCTCGCCGCGACCTATGCCGCTGCCGGGATCACCGACGACCCCGCCACTTGGACGAGGCCCGCCCCGACCCTGAGCCGATTGCGGGACGAGCTAGCTCGCCTTGCTACACCGGCCGCTGAGGAGTTGGCTGCCGCCCTGCATCCCTATGTCGGTGGCGGCGCATATGCGGATTTGGTGGACGGGCCGACCACCACCGACCCCGAGGGCGGACTGATCGTGTTCTCCCTACGCGAGCTGCCCGAGGAGCTGAAGACGATCGGGACCCTGCTCGTGCTGGACGCGACCTGGCGGCGCGTGTCGAGCCCGGCGAATCGGCGGCCCCGCATGATCACCGTGGACGAGGCGTGGCTGCTCATGCGCCAACCCGCCGCCGCCGAGTTCCTGTTCCGGGCCGCGAAGAGTTTCCGCAAACACTGGGCCGGACTCACCGTCGCCACCCAGGACAGCGCCGATGTCCTGTCCACCGAACTGGGGCGCGCGATCGTCTCCAACGCCGCCACCCAGATCCTGCTGCGTCAGGCACCCCAGGCCATCGATGAGGTCGCCGCCGCGTTCCGGCTCTCCGAGGGCGAACAACAGTTCCTGCTCTGCGCGGCGCGCGGCAGCGGCCTGCTTGCTGTCGGGGGCACCGACCGGGCGGTGTTCGGGTCGCTGGCCTCACCCACCGAAAACGCGCTGATCACCACCGACCCTGGCGAACTCGTCACCACCGCCGATACCGGCGATACCGACATCGACCTCGACCGTTTGCCGCCGCTGGCCCCACTCACCGAACCCGGCGACACGGAGGCCGGGACCGCAGACCTCGCCGACGGCAGCGGGGCAGAGATAGCTCTCGACGGGCGGGCGGCATAGGCCCATGCGCTGCCACACGAGCATCTCTGGATGCCCACACCCCAACGCCGCCGCCGGGGCCGAACCCGGTTGTCGCGCCCGCCGCCCCAACACGCGTCTACCGCCGTTTGCGGGGCGGCCGGATGCCCCGGGGTGCCCGGCCCGGGATCGGCGGTGCTAGTGCCCAACGCGAGTCTCGCCGAACATCCCGCAGGCACCCCCATTTCACCTGCGCCGCCTCACCGACCTCCTCCAGCACCGCCCGCCCGTCTCCCGAGATAGGAACCCCGATGCCCGATCACGAACCCACCACCCCCGCCGACAGCACCGCACCCCCCAACCGGCGCGACGACTGGCTCACCACCGCCGAACTGGCGCAGGAATACAAGCTCAACATCGGCACCCTGCGCTACTGGCGGCACATCGGCTACGGCCCCGCCTCCTTCGCTCTCGGCCGCAAGATCTTCTACCGGCGCACCGACGTCCAGGCATGGATCGCCGAACAGGAACACCGGACCCGGCGCGGCGGCACCACCACCGGCGACTAGTTCGACTCCAGAATGAAAGATAAGTTTCTAGAAAGAAATGGTAGTGTGTGGTCCCGTGGAACAACGCAACGAGCAGGACCGGTCGCTCGAAGACTTCGAGGACATGACCGTCGAACAGCGCAAGGAGGTGGCTCGGCAGATCTCGGCCGAACGGAAGAACCGCAACATCACCCAGGAAGACCTGGCACGCCTGGCCGGGGTGCCAGCCAAGACCATCAGCAATCTGGAGACCGGCCGGACACCGCAAGCGGCGACACTGCTCAAACTCACCCGAGCGCTCGACAACAACCCGCGCGGCAAGCCCGACGACACCAGCGCGTTGCGGATGTTCACCGATGTGACGGCACCGATGTATCTGCAACTGTCCGAGCAGGGCCGCGCACAGGCCCTGCGCGAGATCGTGCTTCTCCTCGGCGCGGCACTCGACCACGAACGCGGCGGACAACCCTAGAAAACAAGTCGGCCCCCGCCGGTTTGCCCCGCTGTTAGCAGCAGCGGGCGACGGAGGCCAACACCACTACACCCACTCGAAGGAATAGAGGCATGGTTCAGAGTAGACGTGGCCGCCCGGAACTGGACCCGGGCACTGTCCCCGAACCGAACGTGAAACCGCACCCCACCCTGCCGGGTGTGTGGACGGCATCGGGACGGCCCCGCGATTGGAACGGCAACTACAACCGCATCACCCGCTCATCCCCGCCGGAGACCGACAGCCGGGGCCGCGCCAAACCGGACCGGACCGGCGAACGCGCCCGCCGCGCCTTCCTCGATGCCGCACAAGAGTGGATCGACTCCTCGGTCACCCTCGCCAGCGCACTGACCAAACGCTCCACCCTCGCCCAAGCGTGGGCCGCGTACAAAGACGATCTGCGCACACGCGGACGGCTCGAGGAGACGATCAACAACTACGAACCGATGATGCGTGACACCATCATCCCCAAATACGGACGCCGCGAGATCGGCCTGATCAACACCGCCGTCATCGAAGACATGCTCGGCCACGTAGCCCGGATGCGCGGCGGCAGCGCCCCGCGCATCCTGAAAGAGAACATCCTGTCGGGGATGTTCCGCTTCTGCATCCGCGTCGGCGCGCTCCCACCCGGCAACCCGGTCCGCGAAGCGCTGCTGCCGAAACCGGGCAACTTCTCCCGCCGCCGTGGCGGTGCCGCATTCATCGACTCCGACACCGTTGCGCGCATCCTGATCGACGTCTACACCTCCGACGCACCGTGCCCCACCCTCGACAAGCGGGGAGGCAAACGGGCGCGCAAACACCGGGTGCCCACCGTCGCGGAGTTCTGTGAGTCCTACGATCTCGCCGATTGGGTGCTGTTCGTCGCTGCGACCGGATGGCGGCTGGGCCAGACACTGGGCGTGTGTGAGTCCGACATCGACTTCGATACCGGGATCGTCACCCCACGCGGCGCAATCCGCAACCGCGACGGCTCGGCCGAAGTATGGACCGACTACACCGCACACGACGCCGAAGACCTGAACCAGGACAAGTTCATCACCAAATCCGTCCAGCTCCCGCGTGTGGTGCTCGACATGCTTGCCGCCCGGATACGCCGATTGAAGAAGGTTCGGTTGGCGTTGCCGCCGCCCCCGGAAGATGCGGACTGGCCCGAAGACCTGTTGTTCTTCGATCTGGACGACGGCGGGCCACGCAACCTCAAAAGCATGAGCCGACGCTGGCGGCGACTGGCCGCCGCACTCGGGCTGCCCGACGCGGTCACACCCCACAGCTTGCGCAAACACCTCGGCACCGAAGGCATCTCGGCCGGACTCGACGTGACCAAGGTCGCCGACCAGCTCGGCAACACCTCCCGCGTGCTGCGCAAATCGTACGTGCGACGACACCAGCCACACGCCGACGTGACCGCACTCATCGGCGACAAGCTCAGCCCCGCCTTGAACGAGGTAGCACGCCGCCGCTCCGGCTAGTCGAGCAGCGTGGTGTGCCTAGCCTCGGCAGAGACTAGTTTCTGTGTTCGTGGTGACGGGGTAGCTGGCTGATGCTGGAGTCGGCTGCCGATGGGGCTGAACGCCATCCGGCGGCGATAAGTATCCCCGTCACCATGACCACAACCAGGGCCATCAACCCGCCGACGGTGGTGACCGCCGCAAGGGTCTGCGCCGCAGGCGGGTCCTGGGCCATCGCCCCGTGGTAGAGCATCAGCGCGCTGGCCGTCAACGGCCCGGCCGCGGCCAGGACGGGAATGAGTGAAAGCAATCCCAGAGTGACCGCCGTCTGCGGTGCCAGGGTTCGTGGGGTTGATCGTGCCCGGCGCACCCGATGCCGTCCCCGCCCGGTGTGGTTCACAGTCCGGTCCATCTCGCACCTCCTCCGACAGCAGGTGTGTCGCAGGTTGTTTCGGACGCGATGCCGGAGACGACGCTATCGGCTCGACGGGCAGGCGGACAAGGATCGTGCCGAACCGATACGGATCGTTCGGCAAACCGATAGCCACCCGCAAACCATCCGGGTGCGGGGCAGCGGAATGCTCGGCCACGGCGGCAGTCGGGGTGGAAGGACACTGCTTCATCCATGACAGGTGAGGTGGCGGGCCGCAGCGACCCCTCACGATGGTTCCATGGCCGAGTCATCGAAGAACTTGGGTCCGGTGGAGGTGGTGGTTTTCACCTTCCCCGGAGCGCGCGTGAACGAGCACGTCCGGGCGGGTCTGTCCGGTGTCGTCGAGGGTGGATACGTCACCGTTCTGGATCTGGTCTACCTCGCCAAGGACGCCAACGGCTACCTGCGGCGAGTCGAGGCCGGAGACCCGCTCGAGGAGGTCGGCTTGGCCGGGGTGCGGGTGCAGGCTCTCGGCCTGCTCACCGAGCAGGACTTGGCAGCGGTGGCCGGGGCGATGCCGGTGGCCACCTCGGCGGTCGTGGTCGTCTACGAGCAGACCTGGAGCCGTGCGCTCGCCGATCAGATCGCCGGGTCCGGTGGCGAGCTCGTCCTTCATCTTCAGCTGCGGTGCCCCGACTCGTCGTGCCCCGCGAACACGTCCGTGGCGTCGATGATCCTCGGCGCGCGGGCCGACACACCAGGACTGCTGGCCACCAGCGCCGCCGCCGTCCTGGCCGACAGCGGCCGGACCGCACCCGCGATCACCGCACGAACCCGGCACATCGCCGCAGCCCACACCAGCCTCGGATAACACGACCACCGCACCGCGCGCGCCACTGCCGGGCTTGAAGCCGGGGACACGGCGGTTCAAACCACCACCGCCTCCCCAGCGAGAACACCCATCCAGCGGTGGGTGTTGAGAATCGAACTGGTTTTCCGACATCCCTGGGGTTTTCACCCGTAAGGGGTGATTTCTGCCCCTGGGAGGTGCTCATAGCCTGTGGTTGAGCGCCGCGTAGCGATTGAAGGAGGAGACAATGACCAAAGCGGAGCAAGCTCTCGAGGTGAAGCAGGATACGTTGTCCGAAGCATCGAAGTCGGCGGAACGTAGCTCGGTCGGCTGGTACAAGCTGTACAACGATTTGGACGTCCCCGTCGAGGTGGTGCGAGCCGCCGGCCCCAGCGGGGAACGCCTGGGGGTGGTCTCCGTAGCCCCCGGTACCACCAGCGAGCAGTTCGATGACGGAAGCACCATCTATTGCTGGTATGGCACCAGCACCCGCCAGATATACGACTGCTCCTACCCCTACACGGTCTGGTACCACTTCACCGGCAACCTGCGAGGCAACCAGGTCAACAACCTGAGCTGGTTCAAGTAGCCGTGACTCCAGGGGTCCCGGACTGACCGGGACCCCTGATGCAACGCACCGCCTGATGGCATCTGAAAGATGCCATCAGGCGGTGCGTTCCTTCAACTGTTCGCCGACCACTAAATGAACCCCGCGCACGCCACCGGCTGCGACTGACCGCGCCAGATCGCGGCGCGCGCCGGATCCATGCTCCCGCCTTACCTGCCCTGCACCCGCCTTGCTCGTCCGCCCCGGTCAGAAGGGGTGACTCCAACACCGCTATATTCAGCTCCGCTCTCCACACGTCGGACGGATTCTTGACGAGTAGATGACAAATGGCCGCAATTCACACGGTACGGTCGGCACCATGACGTGCGGCTATGCGTCAAGTGAGCACATGGGTAACTCACCGGGTACGCCCAAAACCCGACCGACACCCAACGCAAGACCTGAACGCAAACCGACCACCCACCCAACTGGTACGGCCTGAATACCCGGAGAGGCGGAACAGCATGAGCACGAACCAAGGTGCGCTCTGGGGCGGGCGATTCGCCTCCGGACCGGCCGAGGCCATGGCCGCGCTGAGCAAGTCGACGCACTTCGACTGGGCGCTGGCCCCCTACGACATCCGCGCGTCGAAGGCGCACGCGCGTGTGCTGCACAAGGCCGGGCTGCTCTCCGACACCGACCTGTCCGGCATGCTCGACGGGCTGGATCGCCTCGCGGCGGACGTAGCGTCCGGCGCGTTCGGCCCCGCCGAGTCGGATGAGGACGTACACGGCGCGCTGGAACGCGGCCTGATCGAACGGGTCGGCGCCGAACTCGGTGGCCGGTTGCGGGCGGGGCGTTCGCGCAACGACCAGGTGGCCACGCTGTTCCGGATGTGGCTGCGCGACGGCGTGCGCCGGGTGGCCGCGGGCGTGCTCGCGGTGGTCGACGCGCTGGTGGAGCAGGCGGCCGCGCATCCGGACGCGGTGATGCCGGGTAAGACCCATTTGCAGGCGGCGCAGCCGGTGCTGCTGGCCCATCACCTGCTCGCGCACGCGCACCCGCTGCTGCGCGACCTCGACCGGCTGCGCGACTTCGATCGCCGCGCGGCGGTGTCGCCCTACGGTTCCGGCGCGCTGGCGGGCTCCTCCCTGGGACTCGACCCCGAGGCCATCGCCGCGGATCTGGATTTCGACGCGGCCGCCGCCAACTCGATCGACGCCACCTCGGCGCGGGACTTCGCCGCCGAGGCCGCGTTCGTGCTCGCCATGATCGGCGTCGACCTGAGCCGGATGGCCGAAGACGTGATCCTCTGGAGCACACCGGAATTCGGCTATGTCACGCTGGCCGACGCCTGGTCGACCGGCTCGTCGATCATGCCGCAGAAGAAGAACCCCGACGTCTCCGAGCTGACCCGAGGCAAGGCGGGCAGGCTGATCGGCAATCTCACCGGCCTGCTGGCCACCCTCAAGGCGCAGCCGCTGGCCTACAACCGCGACCTCCAAGAGGACAAGGAACCTCTCTTCGACTCGGTCGCGCAACTCGAACTGCTGCTCCCGGCCATCGCGGGCTTGGTCTCGACGCTGACCTTCCACACCGATCGCATGGCCGAACTCGCGCCCGCGGGTTTCACGCTGGCCACCGATATCGCCGAATGGCTGGTCCGCCAGGGTGTTCCGTTCCGGGTCGCGCACGAGGCGGCGGGTGCGTGCGTGCGTGCCGCCGAGTCCAGCGGCGTCGGCCTGGACGAGCTCACCGACGAGGAGTTCGCCGCGATCGACCCGGCGCTGACCGGGAAGGTGCGCGAGGTGCTCACCGTGCAGGGCTCCATCGCGTCCCGCAACGCCCGGGGCGGTACGGCCGGTGTCCAGGTCGCGGCGCAGCTCGCGGAGGTGCGCGAGGCGGCGGCCGCGGCGCGAGCCTGGCTGGACTGAACCCGGGCTCCGCCCGTCCGCGATCCGCGACCCGGCCTATCCGACGACGGTGATGTCGGCTCCGCTGAACAGCAGATCGCTGCGGCGCCGGGGACCCACGTCGAACCCTTGCGCCGGTTCGGCCTCCGGCGTCAGCTCGCGCAACTGCCGGAGAAACTCCTCGACCGCCAGCGTGGCCATGCTCTTGCCGGGACAGACATGCCTGCCGAACCCGAAGGTCAACGGCAATTTGCCGGTCCGGTCCAGCGCCAGGCAGTCGGGAAACGCCTCCGGGTCGCGGTTCGCCGCGGCGAACATCACGAGCAACGGTCCGGCGGGCAGCCGCGTGCCGCTGGAGAGTACGACCGGCGTCCTGGCCCGACGCTTCCATGCCACCAGCCCCGGATCGAGTTGAAGGATCTTCGCCGCGACCCGTGCGCCGCCGTTCGGCTCGGCGAGCAGATCCCACCAGACGCGGTCCGGATCCCCGAGCAGTCGCTGGACGCCTTGCTGAATGCTGCCGCTCACCGTGTGCACGCCTGCGGCCAATGAGTTCGCCATGGCGGATACCGCGATCCGATGGGACAGCCCGGCGTCGCGCAGTGTGCGGGCGAACCCGGTCGCCTCGCTGCCGCGGCCCGCGCGGACCGCTCTGCCGCTGACGGTGAACAGCCAGCCGAGCGCGCTCACCGCGTCGGCCAGTTCGCGTCCGCGCATCACCCGGCCGAGCAGTCCCGATTGCGCTCCGCTCCAAGCGGCCACGTTCGGCCAGTCCGATGCGGGCAAGCCGACCGCCGCACCGACGGTCCGGGCGGCATAACCGATCGACAACGCAGTCACGTCCAACGGCGAGCCGGGCCGGAATCCCGCGTCCCGCACCGCCGCGTGGAAGTGCTCGGCCATCTCGGCGGCCCGGGCGGCCCGATCGGCGGGGGAGATGGTGAAATGCCCAGAAGGCCCGGCCATGGTATTCCACACCCGCTTGTGCAACAGGTCGTCGGACAGGTTGGCGGTCGCCTTCGCGGGTGGCGGAACCAGGTGCCGGACGAAATGCGGGATGGTGCGGGGCGTCGCCGCGATGCGCGCGTAACCGACGAGGGGATCCAGCGAATTCGCGTTGGAGATGCCCGGCGTCGTCGCGTCCAGCACTTCGCGCACGTCGTCGTACTTCCAGATCATGCGCAGCCCGGACCGATGCGCGTAACTCGGTTCCGGCCACTCGTGCACACGCCGGTACCTCTCATCGCGCTCGGCATACGGCAACTCGTTGCAGGTCACTTCGTCGAAGGGAAAACCGGTCACCGCAACGTTCGAGCTACGCATCGGCCGAGCGTATCGGCACGTCGGCAACGGTCGCCGGTCCGCGAATCCCCGGCACTGGGAGGGCCGGTGCCCACCGCTGCCGGGCCGAGCCGGGTCGCGGCTGTGACTAGGCTGCGAAAATGACCTTGTTGCTGCTCGCCTTGGCCATCGCCTCCGAGGTGACCGCGACCGTTTCACTGAAACTGTCCGACGGATTCACCAAGCTCGTCCCTTCGATCGTCGTGGTCGTCGGCTATTGCACGGCGTTCTTCTTCCTCGCCCAGGCGCTGAAGCGAGGGATGCCGATCGGGGTGGCTTACGGCATCTGGTCGGCGATCGGCGTCGCCGCGATCGCGCTGATCGGCGTGCTGTTCCTCGACGAGCGGCTGACCCTCGTGCAGGTCGGCGGCATCGGGCTCGTGATACTCGGCGTGCTCGCCTTGGAACTCGGCGGCGCGCACTGACTTCGGCTGCGAGGCATCCCGCGAGTTGTCGCGGGTCAATCCGATACGTGGACCCCGTATCCCGCGTTCCCGAGGGCGGTGAGCACGTCGTCGCGATGAGCGGTACCTCGTGTCTCCAGGGTGAGCGCCACTTCCACCTCGTCCACGGCCAGCCACGTCCCGGTGCGGGAGTGTGCCACGTCGACCACGCTTGCGCCCGTCTTGCCGACCACCGCCAGCAGCGATCCCAGCGCGCCGGGGCGATCGGAAATCGTCACGCGCACGGCGAGATAGCGACCTGCCGCGCTCAGGCCGTGACCTATCACGCGGGTCAGCAGCAACGGGTCGATATTGCCGCCGGACAGGATCGCGCAGACCGGCCCCCGCAGGCCGAGTTCCTCGGGCGAAATACTCATCAGAGCGGCGACCGCCGCGGCGCCCGCGGGTTCGACGATCAGCTTCGCGCGTTCCAGGCACAGCAGCAGCGCCTGCGACAGCGCTTCCTCGTCCACCGTCACGATTCGTGAAACATGCTGGGCCACATGGCCGAACGGCACTTTGCCGGGCTGTCCGACCGCGATGCCGTCGGCCATCGTCGACATCCGCTCGACGCGGACCGGGTGGCCCGCCGCCAGCGAGCCCGGCCAGGCGGCCGCTTCCGCCGCCTGCACCCCGATGACGCGGACGTTCGGCGCCAGATGCCGCAGCGCGACCGCGACTCCCGCCAAGAGCCCGCCGCCGCCGGTGGGCACGAGCACCGTGCCGACCTGCGGCAGCTGCTCCGCGATCTCCACGCCGGCGGTGGCCTGGCCTGCCACGATATCGGGATGGTCGAACGGATGGATCAGCGTCGCGCCGGACCGGTCGGCGAAATCCAGTGCGGCGTCCAGCGACTCGTCGATGGTCTCGCCCACCTGGCGGACTTGCGCACCGTATGCCTTGGTCGCCGTCACCTTCGGCAGTGACGCCCCGACCGGCATGAACACCGTCGACGCGATGCCGAGCGAGGCCGCCGACCACGCGACGCCTTGCGCGTGGTTACCGGCGCTCGCGGCCACGACGCCGCGCTCCCGAACCTCCTGCGGCAAATTCGCGATTCGGTTGTAGGCCCCGCGCGGCTTGAACGACCCGGTGCGCTGCAGGTTCTCGCATTTCAGCCACACTTCGGCGCCCACGCGCTCGGACAACACTCGCGAGGCCAGCAGCGGCGTGCGCCGGATCACCGGGTCCAGCAGCCGCGTGGCCGCCGCGATCCGCGGCATGTCGACGGTCTCCATAGCGCCATGCTGCCACTCGGGCAGGCGAGATCAGGCGGCTCTGGCGAGGTTGTGGGCCAGCGTCCCCAAGCGCGCCAGGCGCGCGTCGCCGAGCGGGGTGATCCGGCTGCCCAGGCGATTGGTGACGAAGCCGAGCGACATCCCGGTCGCCGGGTCGGCGAAACCGCCGGAGCCGCCGAGGCCGAAATGGCCGAAAGCCGAGATGGGTTCGGCCTTGGACGGCTTCATCGGCACGCCGTGGTAACCCAGCGCCCAGGGAATACGGAAGGCCAGCACGTAGTCGGGGGTGAACACCTGCCGCCGGGTGATCTGCTCGATGGTGTCCGGGCGCAGCAGCTGATACCCGTCCAGTTGCCCGCCGTTGGCAAGCGCGCCGTACACGCGGGCCAGCGCGCGGGCGGAGAAGACGCCGTTGAGGCCGGGCATCACCGAGTCGTGTAGGCGCGGATCGGCTACCAGCTCGGCGAAACCCACGGGGGTGGTGTCGGCGGCGGCCGCGAAGCGGGTGCGGGCGAGCATCCGCGAGCCACGCTCCCAGCTCATGCCCGCGACCGTGAGGCGCGGGAAATTGGTGGCGATACGCCCGCGCTCGGCTGCCGGGACCCGGAACCACAGTTCCTCGGCCGCGAGCGGTAGCGCGATCTCGGTGCGCAGCGCGTCGGTGAATTCCGTTCCGGTCACCCGGCGCACCAGCTCCGCGGCGAGGTGTCCGTAGGTGATGCCGTGATAGCCGCTGGTCACCTTGTGCCGCGGATCGGGCGCGGCGGCCGCGAGCGCCGCGGTGACCGCGGCGTCGTCGAAGAATCGCTCGACCGGTCCGGGCAGCAGCCCGCGCAGCCGGTGCAGCCCGGCCCGGTGGGTCAGCATCGCCCGAACGCTGATGCGCTCCTTGCCCGCCGCCGCGAACTCCGGCCAGTAGGTCGCGAGCGGCTCGTCGTAGTCGATCAGGCCGCGCTCGGCCAGGCGATGCACCAGCGTGCTGGCGATCCCTTTGCCGGTCGAGAACGCCATCGCGACGGTGTCGTGCGCCCACGGGACATCCGGATGCGCGTAACCGGCCCAGACGTCGACCACCGGCTCGCCGTGCAAGTAGACCGCCAGCGCTCCGCCGCCGTCGGACGGACGCCGGAACAGCCGGTCGAACTCCGCCACCAATCGCGCGAAGCGGCGATCTACGAATTGTCCTGCCGAAACTGTCATCGAAACCTGTGCCTGTCTTTCAGCGCCTGCGGCGTCGCGAACAATCCAATGCTAGGTGTCTCGTTTCGCTCGAGACCGGTGGCCGGGACCCGCACCCACCACGCGACCGGTCGGTACTGTGAGAAGACGTTTCCTGACCGTCACACGGGTGACCGGGAACGCAACACGCTGCCCCTAGCGTGTTGTCATGCCCCCGAGACGACGTTCGGCGCTGCTCGCGAGGTTGGTCGTCGACACACCCGGCCGCCCGCAGATCATCCTCGGCGAACTGCGCCGGGTGATCCTCGACGGGGCGGTGCCGCCCCGTACCGTCATCCCGCTGCGCGAGGTGGCGGAACTGTTCGGCGTGAGCCATATTCCGGTGCGCGAGGCGCTCAAGACGCTGATCGGGGAGGGGCTGGTCACCCACGAGCCGCACGCCGGATACACGGTGGCGCAACTGACCGCCGCCGAGTTGCGCGAGATGTACATCGTGCGGCAGACCTTGGAGACGGCCTCGCTCGCCGCGGCCGCCATGAACCACTCCGCTGCCGACCGCGCCGAACTGCTGGATGTGAACGAGGCCATGGAACAGGCGATACGCGACGACGACCCGGCCGCCTATCACCGTGGGTCGCGCACCTTCCATGTGGCGCTGACCCGGCCGTCACGCATGTTCCGGCTGCTGCACATGCTCGAAGCGGCGTGGAACGTCACCGAGCCGGTGCAGTCGATGGTGCACATCGGCCGGGCCGACCGAGTGCGGCTGCACACCGACCACGCGTTGATGCTGGACGCGTTCCTGGCCCGGGACGTCGAGCGCCTGCTGCTCGTCGCCGAACATCACCATCGCAGGCTGGAGTCCGTGATCGCGACCTTGCCCACCGATACCGGTCTGCTCGCCCCGGAAGATATATCTGCCGCGCAATAGCCGGGCAATAACCGCGCAATGGACGGGCAATAGCCGATTCCTACCGTCGTTTCGATCACAGTTTCACCCTTCGGATGGGAAACACCATGACCGAAACCATCGCCGCGGCACCCGCTCCCGAGCGGATCGCCCCCGCAGGCTACGACCCACGGCTCACAAACGACGATCTCGCGCCGCTGCGCAAGCAGAACTGGGGCTCTTACAACATCTTCGCGTTCTGGATGTCGGACGTGCACAGCGTCGGTGGCTATGTCACCGCGGGTAGCTTGTTCGCGCTCGGCTTGGCCAGCTGGCAGGTACTGGTGGCCTTGTTGATCGGGATCACCCTGGTGTATTTCTTCTGCAATCTGGTCGCCAAGCCGAGTCAGGCGACCGGCGTGCCGTACCCGGTCATCTGCCGCAGTGCGTTCGGCGTGCTCGGCGCCAATATCCCCGCGATCATCCGCGGGCTGATCGCGGTGGCCTGGTACGGCATTCAGACATTCCTCGCTTCGGCGGCACTGGATGTCGTACTGGTGAAGCTGTTTCCGTCCCTCGCGCCGTACGCGGTGGCAGGCGACTACGGATTCCTCGGTCTGTCGCTGCTCGGCTGGGGCAGCTACCTGACGCTGTGGGTGGTGCAGGCCTGCGTTTTCTGGCAGGGCATGGAGTCCATTCGCCGGTTCATCGACTTCTGCGGGCCCGCGGTGTACGTGGTGATGTTCCTGTTGTGCGGTTACCTGATCGCGAAGGCCGGCTGGGGCGCGATCGATCTGAACCTGGGCGCAGTGCGGTACACCGGATGGGATTCGGTGCCCGTGATGCTGGGCGCCATCGCGCTCGTGGTCTCCTACTTCTCCGGGCCGATGTTGAACTTCGGCGACTTCTCCCGGTACGGCAAGTCCTTCGCCGTGGTGCGCCGGGGCAACCTGCTCGGTCTCCCGCTGAACTTCCTGCTGTTCTCGTTGCTGGTGGTGATCACCGCCTCGCTGACGGTGCCGGTCTACGGCGAGCTGATCACCGACCCGGTCGCCACGGTGGCGCGCATCGACAGCACCTTCGCGATCGTGCTCGGCGCACTGACCTTCACTGTCGCCACCATCGGCATCAACATCGTCGCGAACTTCATCTCGCCCGCCTTCGACTTCTCGCACGTGAGTCCGCAGCGCGTCAGCTGGCGCGCGGGCGGCATGATCGCCGCGGTGGGCTCGGTGCTGATCACGCCGTGGAATCTCTACAACAACCCGGAGGTCATCCACTACACGCTGGAGGTGCTCGGCGCCTTCATCGGCCCACTGTTCGGGGTGCTCATCGCCGATTACTACCTGGTACGCAAGCAACGCGTGGCGGTGGACGACCTGTTCACGATGTCCAGCAGCGGACGCTATTGGTATCGCGGCGGATACAACCCGGCCGCGGTGATCGCGACGGTCGTCGGCGCGCTGGCCGCGGTGATGCCGGTGCTGGCCAAGGATGTCACCGGTATGTACACCGCGGCACAGTACAGCTGGTTCATCGGTTGCGGCCTCGGCTTCGTGGCCTACTACGTCCTTGCCACACGCACCTGGCCGGCGATGCGGGAGAGCGCGGCCTGATGCATATCCGTGTGGTCAACCCCAATACCTCCCGGGCGATGACCGACACGATCGAGCGGTGTGCCAGGGCCGTCGCTGGTCCTGGCACCCTGCTCGACGCGGTGACCTCGGAGATGGGACCGGCCTCGATCGAAAGTCACTACGACGAAGCGCTCAGCGTTCCCGGCCTGCTCGCCGCGATCCGGCGCGGGGAGGCCGAGGGGGTCGACGGCTACGTGCTGGCCTGCTTCGGCGACCCCGGTCTCGACGCCGCGCGCGAGCTGGCCAGTGGACCGGTGATCGGGATCGCCGAGGCCGCTATGCGTACCGCCGCTCATCTCGGTCGCGGGTTCAGCGTGGTCACCACCCTGGGCCGGACCGTCGGCCGGGCGGCCGATCTGGCGGAGCGCTACGGGATGCGGCACTTCTGCCGCGGTATCCACGCCTGCGAGATTCCCGTGCTCGCCCTCGACACCGATCCGGACGCGCGCAAGATCGTCACCGAAGCGTGCCGGGAAGCGGTCGAGGCGGACCGGTCCGACGCGATCGTCCTCGGCTGCGCGGGGATGGCCGATCTGTCCGCGCACGTGCGCGCCGAGGTCGGCGTGCCGGTGGTGGACGGTGTGGCGGCGGCGACCCTGACCGTCCAATCGCTGCTCACGCTCGGTCTGCGCAAGTCCGGCCGGGGCGAATTCGCCGCGCCGCCGCCGAAGCCTTACACCGGCTCGCTGCGATCGTTCGGGGCCTGAGCGAGGCTCAGGCGGCTACCGCGATGGCGAGCTTGCGCAGTTCGGCGTCCGGGTCGGCCACGTCGACCACGAGCCGTGTGACGTCCGCGCCCGCCAAGTCGATACGGATGGCGTGTCCGTCGAATCGGGTGTCCCAGAATTCCTTGCGGCCCTTGCCGCGGAAGGTCCCCGCCGCGATCACGCCGGGGAAGAAAGTGCCGGGCGTGCGCACCCACGGCGGGCGGCGGTCGACCCCGGCCATGCCGAGCGCGGTGACGGCGGACAGGTCGAAACTCAGCTGGTCGCGCAGCGCCAGCAGCTGATGCGCACCGAGCACGTGCACCGTCACCGTCGTTCCGGTGACCTCGAATTCCACCATCACGCACCTCACTTCACCGAGAACTCGTACCTCTCAACGATGCAGAACGGTCCTGGTCACAGCCTGTGCCGTTCCTATGAGTTCTCTCAGTTTCACTCCATGTTGTTACATGGATATGCGCATCAATCGATGTCACGCACCGTGCCGAGTATGTCGACCAGCGCGAATGTCGAGCTACAAACGGCTCGGGAGGGAAAGCCGTCGTGAATTCGCCGGCTGGATCGAGGCAGCCGCGCCGCCTGCGCAGTCGGCGAGATGTGGTCGGCTGCCTCGGACCAGGAGAAAACGATACGACGAATCAGTGCGCAGAGGTTCCTGTGACGTGCGCGTGTTCCGCGACGTCGAGGACACCGGCCAGCCATGGGGTGTAGGCGTCCGGGTTGTCGGCCAGCGCGTCGCGTAGCGCGTCCGGCTGAATCCACGCGAAGTCGGCGACCTCGGCCGGATCCGGTCGAGGGTTGCCGATGTCGAGGCGCCCGATCAGAACGTGATCCCACTCGGATTCGACGCGGCCGGTGCGCAGGTCCGCCGCGTGGTAGCGGTAGATCCCGGCCTCGGTGAGCGCGATCGTCAGGCCCATTTCCTCGGCCAGCCGCAGCCCCGCCGCGGCAGCGACCGGTTCGCCGGGTGCGGGGTGGCCACAGCAGGTATTGGCCCACAGTGACGGGAACCTGGTCTTGACCGCCGCACGCTGCTGCAAGAGCACCCGGCCCGCCGAGTCGAACAGCAAGACGGAGAACGCGCGGTGCAGTCGTCCCGGGGCCAGGTGTGCCTCGGCGACCGTGCACGCGCCGACCGCGCGGCCCGCGTCGTCGACGAGTTCGACGGGCAGGGCCTCGCGGTCGGTGTACGGCTGGGCGAGGGCGTCGGTCACCTGCCCACCTTATCGGCGGCGATGAGCAGGTAGTGGAAGCTCCCCTCCTGGTACGCGGTCAGGAACGGCTTCTCGACGCCGGTGGCGAGCTCGGAATGCGTGCGCAGCTCCCAGTACGGGATGGTCGCCGCGGTGAGTTCGGTCACGGAGATGGGCACCAGGTTGTTCGCGGCCAGGGCGCGGAAGTACTCGCCGCGCGGATGGATCATGCAGCCGTAGTGCGCGTCGATCCAGCTGACCGAGGACGCGCGACCGCCGGTCACGTCGTTGGAGCAGCCGGTGATGCACACGTAGCGTCCGCCCGGCTCCAGCAGGCGGGAGAACTCGCTGAACAAGTCGAAGAGGTCCACGTACATCGTGGTCTCGTTGGTCCAGATCCCGCGCATGGAACCGGTCTCGAAGCCGGTGTCGAGCATGTTGCGGAAGTGGAACCGCACCTTGTCCGCGACGCCGCGGTGAACAGCCTGGTCATTGGCGAAGCCGACCTGATATTCGGAGATGGTCACGCCGTCGACCTGGCAGCCGAAGCGCTGGTTGGCCATGAAGCTGGTGCCACCGCGCCCCGAGCCGCCGTCGAGCAGCCGGTCGCCGGGCCGGACGTCGCCGAGGTGGTCGAGCAGGAAGTCCGCCTGCGCGGTCTCCAGCCGGTGCAGTTCGGCGACGATGCGTTCCTCCCGGGTGTCCGCCGGGCCGGTCAGCACGGACAGGTCCGGCTCGCCGATGCCGTAGTGGTGGTGGTAGAGCCCGTCGACCTCACCGAGTTTGGTGTTGACCCGGTCGTCGTTCGGGTTGTTGTTCCAGTACGCGGCGACGGATTTCTGGTAGCTGGTACGCAGAACGGTCCCGGTCTCCGGGTTGAGCATGGTCATGCGCGATCATCCTCTCTCGGTGCGGTACTGCTTCGTTGCTCTCTTACAGGTGGCTCTGGTGCGGGTCGCGATAGCGCTTGCTGTCGGCGTGCCAGGCGCGGTTGCCTCCCATCCAGGCCCACAGGCCTGCGAGGAAACGGCGTAGTTCCGGCGAGCCGAGCGCGGCCAGGGGCGCCGCTTCCCGTTCGAACCGGTGCACGAGTTCGTCGTGCACCTCGGCGGTGCGCAGCACGGCCTCGCGGCGCGAGCAGCGCTCCTCGGCGGCCAGGACGGTCGGCAGGTTGAACTCCCTGCCGTTGGAGAGATCCTCGCGCGCCATCGAATACAGGTCGTTGACCATCTGGCTGGCCAGCGCGGCGGTGGTGACCACGCGGCGCACCGCGGGGTCGGTGTACTCGGCGGCCGGTAACTCGTAGCCGCCGACCACATCGGTCGGCGCCATGCACGGCAGGAAGCTGTGCGGTTGCCGATTGGCGAGGTACTCCCACACCGGCGGCATCCGCCCCGCCGAGCGCCAGCCCGCTTCCGCTCCGAGCGCGATGAACCAGCCCGCGATCTCGGTGCGCAGCCGGGCCAGTTGCGCAGGGCGTGCGTAGCGTGCGAGGTGCTCGAAGGACGTGCGAAACGCGCGCAGGATCGGATCGGCTTCGAGAGCGGCCTCGAGCTGGGCGACGTAACGCGCGGGAAGATGGACCGGGTCCATGGCGGCGGCCGCCAATTCGAGCCGGGGACCCAACTCCGCCTCGGCGCTGGAGGGGGTGCCGTCCGGTGCCCGGTCGTCGGCATCCTCCTCGCAGTAGTAGTCGTCCACGGACCATTCCGAGACCGCGCATTTCGCCGCCGCCAGCAGCCGGTCGGCATCGTCGCAGTCCGGGTGGGCGAGCATGATCAGCCGGCCGAAATCGGCGTCGCGCAACTCCTGCAGCCGCCCCTCGTACAACCCGATGTCCCTGGCCCAGTCGACGATGCCGATGTTGACGGCCTCGGCGAGAGCCGGATCGTCACGCAGCGGCGGCGGGCAGTACAGCGGTGGAATCGGATCCTGCCGATCGCGGCACACCTCGGCGGTGCCGGATCCGGTCGGTGTGCGTGGCACCCGTGCGGGACCGCCCGCGGCATCCGACCCGATGCTCGGTTGCGTCCGCGTGCCCGTGCGAGGTGGCCCCGCGAGGCCGTGTAGCAAAGCCGACGGCGTGCCGAGCCCGGTGGGTCCGGTGGGAATGCGTGGCGCTGCGGGCAACGGAGTTCGTCCCGTCACCAGGGGCGGCCCCGGTGCGGTGGCGAGAACTGCGGCTGCCCCTTCGATGGCTGCTCCCGGTGTGCCGGCGCGGACAGCGGTAGGGGAAGTCGCCGCCACGGCGGGCGTCGTGGCAGCGTCCGCGCCGGTACGGGGAAGCAACAGCGCGGCGGCGCCCAGGCCGGACGGACCGAGCAGAGCGCGCGGTGTGACCCCCGCCTGTCCGGCCACCGACGAAATATTCGGCGAATCAGCCGCTTTCGTCGACAACAGGTCGGCCGGAGCGGTTGTCCGGGTATTGGTGAGTAGCGCGACGACGGTGGCGGCCACCTCATCGGTGGCGTGCGCCGCCGCGGCGCGGGAGAGCACCGACATGCCCATCACCCCGGTCAGTCGGCTTGCCGGGCGACCGAGACGTTGTCGAGCACGCCGAGCGCGTCGGGCACCAGCACGGCCGCCGAGTAATAGCAGCTGATCAGGTAGGAGATGATCGACTGGTCGTCGATGCCCTTGAAGCGCACGTTGAGGCTCGGCTCGTATTCGTCCGGAATCCCGGTCTGGTGCAGGCCGATCACGCCCTGGTCCTTCTCGCCGGTGCGCATGGCCAGGATCGAGGTGGTCTGGGTGTCGCTGATCGGGATCTTGCCGCACGGGAAGATCGGTACGCCTCGCCACGCCGGAACCCGGTGCCCGTCCACCTCGACCGGATCCGGGTAGAGCCCGCGCTTGGTGCATTCGCGTCCGAACGCGGCGATCGCCTTCGGATGGGCAAGAAATAGTTTCGTGCTGCGGCGCATGCTGAGCAGTTCGTCGAAGTCGTCCGGGGTGGGCGCGCCGGTCTCGGTGTAGATGCGCTGCTTGAGATCGCAGTTGTGCAGCAGCCCGAAGTCGGGGTTGTTGACCAGGTCGTATTCGCGGCGTTCGTAGAGCGCTTCGATGGTCAGGCGCAGCTGCTGCTCGACCTGATTCATCGGGTCGTTGAACAGGTCGGCGACTCGGGTATGCACTCGCAGCACGCTCTGCGCCAGGCTGAGTTCGTATTGGCGTGGGGCGGCGTCGTAATCGACGAACGTGCCTTCCAACAGCGGCTCGCCCGCGTGGCCGGAGGCGATCGCGATGTCCGCCTCGCCTTTGTTGTTCTGCGGATGGGTGGGTGCGGAAGCCACGCGAGAAAGTTGCTCGCGCAATGCCGAAGTTCTGTCGATGAACTCTGTGAGTGATCGTCGCGGAAGGACCAACATGGTTGTTCGCGTGACCGTCTTGATGGTGACCGGCCAGATCGCCGAAGGTTCGGTCAATATCGTGTCGCCGAAGAAGTCGCCGCCGCCGAGGATGCCGAGCTTCGTCTGCTCGCCGTACTCACCCGACCCGATTTTGCTCAATTTGCCGTGCACGATCAGCAGAATTTGATCCATCGGATTGCCGAATTCCGCCACCACAATGCCCGGTTCGAGATCGCGCTGTTCGAAACGGTCCGCGAGGGCGCGCAGCACGTCCTCGTCATCGAATCCGCGCAGCGCCGGAAGTTCTTGCAATTCCAGGGGAATGACGCGTGCGGTGGAGCCGTCGATGACGAATTCCACTTCGCCGTTGCCCACGGTGTGGGTGAGGCGGCGGTTCACTCGGTATACACCGCCGTTGACCTGCGTCCACGGCAGCGCGCGAGTGAGCCATCGCGAGCTGATGCCCTGCATCTGCGGTTCGGATTTGGTGGTGTGCGCGAGCAGGCCCGCGGTACTGGTGCTCAGGCTCCTGCGCACGTTGTTTTCCGTTTGGACTGGCATTTCAATGGTCATGCGTGGTCCTCACCTCGAGACGGCCACCGAGACGTGGTGACGGGTTGTGGAGCAGGGGATTCGAGATCGTCGATAGTTCAGAGTCGCCGGGTGTTCACATCAAACAGCAGCGGGCGTGCCCGCGGACAGCTCATCGATCGAATTTGCCTACGCGCCAGGGCGTTCCAGACGTGATCGATGGTAGACGCCGAAAGCGGCTGTGCACAGAAAAATTTCGAAGATCGTTCCGACGCCCGCCGGATGGTCACGACACGCGGTCGATTCCGGTAACGGCGGGTTGCGTCCGGAGGTTCGGTCCGAATTGCGTTCTGGTAGCGGCAGATCAGCTATGTGAGCGTTCGACTGCCTCGGCCGCAAGTGGTGCCCGGCGCTCTCTCGATGTGGGCGAATCGGGCGGCCGGAGTGGCCATCGCGGCCATGCCGTGGCATCCACCGGTCGCGAGCGATGTCCCTACCCGCTGTGCTGCCGGACGTAAGCCATGTCCGAGCCGGGGCGTGGGTGCTGCCGGGATACGGGTCGACTAGGTGACCCCTCGATCGATGTGCGCCCGTATTCCGGCGCGGCGTGAAAACGGTGGCGGGCGCCCGGGCACACCGATGACGCTGACCTATCCGGGTTGCCGGTGGCCGGGGCTGCCGCGATGGAATGTTTCCGCGTCGATACGTGACCGTCAGGGAGCCGACTGCGGCAACCTGGCATGTGACGTGTCACAGCGGACACATAATGGACAAGTGGTGTGGGAAGCTCGTCTGAACACGTCGCCGTGTGTGATGCGGGTCACGTTCTAGGGTAGGGCCAGGAGCGATGGTGAAGTTGAATGCGAAGGTTGTGGTGGGCTCGGTACAGCGGTTGATGGCGACCGCGCAGAACGGCCTGGAGGTCATCCGCTTCGGCGGACTGACCCCTGACGTGGCGTCCTCGCCGTTCGAGGTCGTGGAACGCAGACGCATGTACCGGCTGCGGCATTACTTCCCCGACGACACGACGCCGGGGCGCCCGGTGGCCGTGCTGGTCCCGCCGCTCATGGTGAACGCCGACATCTGGGATGTGAACGCCGAAGAGGGCGCCGTCGGGATCCTGCACCGCGGCGGCATCGACTGCTGGGTGGTGGACTTCGGCTCGCCCGCCAGCGAGGAGGGCGGCTGGCAGCGCGATCTCGCCGACCACGTGCTGGCCGTCAACAGCGCGATCGACACCGTCAACGAGGCCACCGGCAGCGGCGTGCACCTGATGGGCTACTCGCAGGGCGGCATGTTCGCCTACCAGACCGCCGCCTACCGGTACGGCAAGGGCGTGGACAGCATCGTCACCTTCGGCAGCCCGGTCGACATCGTCGCGGGCATGCCGTTCGGGCTGCCCTACGGCATGGTCTCCGACGTCGCGGACTTCCTGGCCGATCATGTGGTCACCCGGTTGCCGATCACCGACTCCATGGTGCGCATCGGCTTCCAGTTGCTCGATCCGGTGAAGACGGCCAAGTCGAGGATCGACTTCCTGCTTCAGCTGCACGACCGCGAGGCGTTGTTGCCGAAGGAGCGCCAGCGCCGATTCCTCAACAGTGAAGGCTGGGTCGGTTACGCGGGCCCGGCCGCGGCGGATCTGCTCAAGCAATTCGTCGCGCACAACCGACTGATGCTCGGCGGTTTCGTGATTCGCGATCACCCGATCTCGCTGGCCGAACTGAAATGCCCGATCCTGGCGTTCGTCGGCGAGGTCGACGACATCGGACAGCCCGCCGCGGTGCGCGGCATCGTGCGGGCCGCGCCGAACGCGGAGGTCTACGAGGCGACATTGGTCGCGGGCCACTTCGGCCTGGTGGCCGGAAGCATGGCCAGCAAACACACCTGGCCGCTGGTGCGGCAGTGGGTGGAATGGATGAACGGCGACAAGCCGCTGCCCCCTGAGATCGTGCCGATGACCGAGCACGTGCCCAGCAATCGCCCCCGCTCGGCGGCCACCCGGGTGGTGCACACCGCCGCGACGCTGGCCGAGGCGGGCACCGGCGTCGGCAAGGCCCTCGAAGGCATCGCGAGCAACACGGTGCGCGGATCGATCGAACTGGCGGGAGAGGCCGCGCGGGCTCTGCCCAGGCTGACCCGCCTCGGCATGATCCAGCCGCACACCCGCATATCGCTCGGCCGTTTGCTGACCGAGCAGACGCGCCGCGCGCCGCAGCGGGACCTTTTCCTGTTCGACGACCGCGTGCACACCAACGCGGCGGTCAACGAGCGCATCGACAACGTGGTGCGCGGCCTGATCTCGGTGGGCGTGCGCCCGGCCATGCGGGTCGGCGTGGTGATGGAGACCCGGCCCAGCGCGCTGGCCTCGGTCGCGGCGCTGTCGCGGCTGGGCGCGGTGGCGGTGCTGCTCGCCCCGCACAGCGACCTGCGCCGCGCGATCGAGCTCACCGGCGTCGAGACGCTGATCTCCGATCCGGAGAACCTGCGGCAGGCCGCCGCGACCGACGCCAGGGTGCTGGTGCTCGGCGGTGGTAGCACGCGCGAGCTGGCGCTGCCCACGACCGACCGCCTGATCGACCTCGAGCAGATCGACCCGGCGCGGGTGCGGGTGCCCGCCTGGTACCGGCCGGACCCCGGTCTGGCGCGCGAGCTGGCGTTCGTGCTCGTCACCGGCACCGGTGACCGGCTGGAGACGAAGTACATCACCAACCACCGCTGGGCGCTGTCGGCGTTCGGCACCGCGACCACGGCCGATCTCAATCGCAGGGACACGGTGTACTGCCTTGCGCCGCTGCATCATTCGTCCGGGCTGCTGGTCAGTCTCGGCGGGGCGATCGCGGGTGGCAGCCGGGTCTCGCTGGCCCGGTCGCTCGACCCGGCGCGCTTCGCCGAGGAGGTGCACCGCTACGGCGTCACCGTGGTGACCTACACCTGGACCATGCTGCGCGACATCCTCGACGCGGAGGTGTTCCCGGACGGCCACAGCCACCCGATCCGTTTGTTCATCGGCTCCGGAATGCCCGCCGGACTGTGGCGGCGCACCGTGGAGCAGTTCGAGCCCGCCCGCGTGCTCGAGTACTACGCCTCGATCGAGGGTGACGTGGTGCTGGCCAACGTGGCCGGGGTGAAACGCGGATGCAAGGGGAGGCCGGTTCCCGGCACCGCGAAGGTGGAACTGGTCGCCTACGACCCGCTCACCGAACGCATCCTGGTCGACGGATCCGGCTACGCCCGCCGTTGCGCGGACAACGAGGTGGGTCTGCTGATCGGCAAGGCGTCCGACGGCGTCGACATCTCCGCGGGCGGCCTGCGCGGGGTCTTCACGGCGGGCGACTCCTGGATGCCGACGGAGAATCTGTTCCGCCGCGACAGCGACGGCGACTACTGGCTGATGGACCGCACGGACACGGTGATCCACACCCGGCGCGGGCCGGTCTTCGGTCAGCCGATCGTCGACGTGCTCAACGACATCACCGCTGTGGACATGGAAGTCACCTACGGACTGAACGTCGACGACCATTGCATCGCGGTGGCCGCGGTGAGCGTGCGCGAAGGTCTCCGCCTGGACCCGAAGGATGTCACCGAGGCGTTGCGGGTGCTGGACCCGGACCAGCGGCCCGACCTGGTGTACGTGGTGGACGACATCCCGCGCAGCCCGTCGTTCCGTCCGTCCGCCCGCGCCGTGCAGGCGGCGGGCAGGCCGGAGCCGGGGCCGGATACCTGGTGGTACAACCGGGCATCGGACGCCTACGAGATCCTCACCGACGACCAAGCGCGCGCGCTGCTCGGTGGCTGACGCGATACATGTTGCCGAAGAGCCGGATTCATCGACCGATGGCATAGTGAGTGCCTGTGGGAACGAGCCTCATTTACCGCAACGGGACTGTCTACGAGGTCCTGATGCGCGGGTTGTACGGCAAGCACTACACGGCTCGGTATCGCGCTATCGCGGAACTCGTCCCGGAAGGGGCGAGCGTGGTCGATCTGTGCTGCGGACCCGCGACGCTCTACACCCGCTACTTGCGCCACAAGTCGGTCGACTACACCGGGCTCGATCTGAACGAGCGCTTCGTCGCGCGCGTGAACGAAGCGGGCGGTCGGGGCAAGGTGTGGAATTTGCATTCCGGCGACGCGCTGCCCACGGCCGATTACGTCATCATGCAGGCCAGCCTCTACCACTTCCTGCCCGAGCCGCGCCCGCTGCTCGATCGGATGCTCGCTGCGGCCACCGACCGGGTGATCGTCGCCGAACCGGTCCGCAACCTGGCCACCAGCGACAATCCGGTCCTCGCCACGATCGGCAAGCGGTTCACCGACGCGGGCGACGGCGAGCAAGCGCACCGCTTCACCGAGCGGACGCTGGACGAGTTCTTCACGGCGTACGGCCCGCGGGTGGCGCGGCAGTCCCTCATCGCGGGCGGGCGGGAGAAGCTCTACATACTCACCGCGTGAACCGGCGTGCGGGCCGGTTCACACGGTGAACGCGGTGACCGCGTCCACGACGCGGGCCACCTGTGCGTCGGTGAGATCCGGCCAGAGCGGCAGACGCACGACGGTTCCGGAGAACTCCGCGCTGCGGGCGCAGGCCCGCGGCGTGCGGCCGAGTTTGAACCCGGCCGGGCTGGAATCCAATGGGATGTAGTGGAACGGTGCGGAGATACCCCGCGCCGCGAGGTGCGCGATCAGGTCGTCGCGGCGGCGCTCGTTCGGGGTCCGCAGGTAGTACAGATGCGCGGTGTGCCCGCGATCGGCGGGCACGGACATCAGACGGACATCGTTGCGCTCGGCCCAATCCGGCAGGGCGGCGGCGTAGGCGTCCCACACCCGGTGGCGTCCGGCCTGGATGGTGTCGAACTCGTCCAACTGCGCGTCGAGCACGGCCGCGTTCAGCTCGCTGGGCAGGTAGCTGGAGCCGATGTCCTGCCAGGAGTACTTGTCCACGGCGCCGCGCAGGAACCGGGCCCGGTCGGTGCCCTTCTCCCGGATGATCTCGGCGCGCGCCATCAGGATCTCGTCGGTGAGCAGCAGCGCGCCGCCCTCACCGCAGTGCACGTTCTTGGTGTCGTGGAAGCTCAGCGTGCCCATCGTGCCGATGGTGCCGAGCTTCCGGTCACGCCAGGTGCCGCCCAGTCCGTGCGCGTTGTCCTCCACGACGGCGAAGCCGTGCGCGTTCGCCAGGTCGAGCAGTCCGGCCATGTCGGCGGCGACGCCACCGTAGTGGATGACCACCACGGCCTTCGTCCGCTCGGTGACCACGGCCGCCACCGACTCAGGGTCCAGGTTCCCGGTGGCCGGATCGATGTCGGCGAAGACGCACGTGGCGCCACGCAGCGCCATCGAGGTGGCGGTGGAGGTGAAGGCGAAGCTGGGCACGATCACTTCGTCGTCGGGCCCCAACTCCAGCAGCAGGCCCGCCATTTCCAGCGCGGATGTGCAGGACGTGGTGAGCAGGGCGTGTGGAGCGCCCGTGATCGCCTTCAGCTTCGCGGTGGCCGACGCGGTGAACTGTCCGTCGCCGTGGCTGTGGTCGGAGGCCAGCACGGCCTCCAGATTCGCTAATTCCCGGCGCGCCCGGTACGGACGGCTGAAGATGACGCGGTCAGTGCTCAACCCGGTCGGTCCCCCTGCTGGCGGTGGTCGCGGTCATTTCCGAAGTGTCCGCCGGACGCGGTGTCGGCGTCTCGACGGTCAGATAGAGCGGTTTGCCCACCAGGATGTGCAGCGCCACGCCCAGGTACTCGGCGATGAGTCCGAGTGAGAACAGGATGGCGCCGGAGCACAGCAGCAGCACCACGATGGTGGATGCCCAGCCTTCCGGCGCCCAGCCGTCGGTGGTCAGCGCTTCGATCACGACGACCGCGGCCATCACGCCGCCGGCCAGCGCCAGGGTGACGCCGAGCAGGCTGACCAGCCGCAACCCGCGGGTCCCGCTGCACAGCACCATCTTCCAGAACAGCGAGAACAGGCGGCGGTAGTTGTAGCCGGACTCCTCCCTGCCCTCGGCGCGCAGCACCACCGGCGCCTGCGCGACGGCGCCGACCACCCAGGTCAGCGCGACGTCCAGGTAGACGCCGTTGGACGCGACCTCGGCCAGTTGCCTGCCGATGTCCCCGCGGATCAGCCGGTAGCTCTCGAACCGGGTGGAATCCGGGAACGCGAACAGCGTCGCGAGCACCAGCTTGGCTCCGCGCGAGGTCAGATTGCGCAGGAAGCCGTGCGGCCTGGTGTTGCTCGGCTTGGAGTAGACCAGATCGGCGCGCTGCGCCAGCGCCGTGTCCAGGAACGTGCTGATGAAGCGGGGATCGTGCTGGCCGTCCTCGTCCATGGTGACGATCCAGTCACCGGCCGCGGCCGACATCCCGGCGATCGTCGCGGCGTCCTGGCCGAAGTTGCGGCTGAGCCAGACGGTGCGCACGGTCGGATAGGTCCGTTGCAGTTCTTGCAGCACCACGTCGGAGCGGTCCGGGCCGTGGTCGTGCACCAGGATGATCTCGGAGACGACGAACGGGGTGCCGCCGGGAGTCTCGGTGGTGCGCGTGAGATCGTGCAGTTCGGCGACCAGACCGGCGATCGTGTCCTCGCCTCGGTACACCGGCACGACCACCGACACCGTGTGCGGCCGGTCCACGCCGGGCCGTGCCGGGTCACCGTTCGTCGCGGGGGCGCCGGAACGGAGTGTGCGGGCGGGTGGGATCGGCATCAGCTGGATCGACTTTCGATGACGGTGCGTGCCGGTACTCGTGGCAGAACTGCGGAGCCCGAACCGGTGTGGACTCTAGCACGGTGCGCCGGGTGGCCAGCGGAGCAGCTGATCATGCCCTCATCTTGGTGGCGTCCGCGACCGATGCCAAGCCGGGAGCCGCCCTGTAGGGTTTGGAACTCGTGACGGACAGTGCTGTGCTCGACTCGCCGCCGGACGCGTATTCGCGGCGAGATGTCTACCGGTGGGGGGTCATCACCGCGCTCGGAGTGGTCGCGGGTTACCTCGCTGTCCTGCTCGCCAACGCCCGGCATTTCTTCACCGACGACACCGAGTCCCAGTACACCTCGTTGTGGGTCGGCCTCGGCCGTGCGCTGCGCGCAGGCGATTTTCCGGTCATGGTGCCCGAGCACTGGATGGCGGGCAACAACACCATGGACGACGCGGGCCTGTTCAACCCGCCGCAACTGCTGATCGATCTGATCGCGCCCTCGATGGACAACGTCGCGCTGTACGCCACCGTCGTGAAGCTGATCTTCTCGATCATCGCCGCGCTCGGCGTGTACCGCGTCTGCCTCGTCTACGGCGGGCGGCCCGCCTGGTCGGCGGTGGCGGGTATCGCGCTGCCGCTGTCGGGCTTCTTCCTGTTCTTCGACGAAGCCAGCTGGATGACCGCGCTCACCGGCACAGCGTGGATGGTGCACGCCTGGGCGGCCTCGGTCCGCTACACGCGCGGTCGAGGCGGGCCCGTTCCGGTTTTCGTCTACCTGTACCTGACCATCTCGACGCAGTACATCTTCCCCGCGGTCGAAGCGGTGCTGATGCTGCTGGCCGTGGCCGTCGGCGAGCTCGTGTACCAGCGTAAGTGGCAGCCGGTGCTGCGGCTGACGCTGGCGGCGGGCTGCGCCGGGCTCGCGGGCCTGCTGACCTTCCTGCCGAGCATGCTGTCGGCCAAGGTGACCTGGCGCGGCACCGCGCAGATCAACAACGACCAGTTCCTGACGGTGCCGTGGTCGGAGTCGCTGAACGCCAGCCTGCCCAGTTCGATGCCCGCCTTCACGTCGTGGTGGGGTTACGTGCAGCCGCTGCCGGTCACCTACATCGCCTGGTTCCTGGTCCCCGCCCTGGCGTTCGTCGACTGGCGGCGAGCCAAGGAGGCGTGGCGGGAGCTCAGCGCGATCGCGATCTTCGCGATCATGATGCTGATGTGGACGGCGGGCCCCGGTTCCGTCGGGCCGCTGCGCTGGCCCGCACGCGTGCTGCCGATGCTGGCCATCGGGCTGCTGGTCCTGGTGTGCGTGCTGCTGGGGCGTTTCGGGACGTTCCGCGATCCGAAGAACCGCGGCATCGCGGCGGGCGTGCTGATCCTGCTGCTGTGGGTGCGCTCCTTCTCCGCCGACCCGCACGACGCCATCTGGCACGTCATCGCGGCCTTGGCGCTGGCGGCGCTGGTGGCGGCGGTGGTGTGGCTCGGGCGCGCCAAGGGCACCGCGGCGGCGTGCGCCCTGACCATCGTCGCGATGTTCCCGATCGCCTATTTCCAGGTCGATGCCGCGCAACCCACGCCGATGTCGTGGAATCTGCCGACGAATCGTTCGGAGGCGATGGCCGCGTTCCCGGACTTCGCGGGCAACACCATCCAGCTGGGCGACCGCGGACTGCTGCAGCCGCAGGACAAGAGCATCGAGGCGGCCCACGGCTCGCTCGTCTTCGGTAACTACGCCCGCGGACTCGAGCTGAACTACGTCAACGGGTACACCCCCAGCGGCCATTTCTACTTCGGTGAGCTGCTGTGCATGCGCTGGGACGGCAGTGTCTGCCCGGACGCCTACCGGCGCATGTTCGCGCCGGAGCCGACCACCGGGCGGCCGTTGGTCGATCTGATGAACCTGGACCGCGTGGTGGTGCAGCGGGCGCTGTTCCCGGACGCGCCCGGCCAGCCCGCACCCGAGGGCTGGACGTGGGTCGAGTATCCCGGGCACGAGCGCTACATCGCGGTGCTGGAACGCGTCGGCGGACCGATCTCGACGACGAACGGCCGCGTGACGGCGACCCAGAAAGCGACAGCGACATCGATCTCCGAGACCGATACCACCAGCCGGGTGCGCGTGTCCTCGGCCGAAGGCGGCCGGGTCGTGTTCGCTCGGCTGGGCTGGCCGGGGTACCGAGTCACGTTGAACGGCAAGTCGCTTCCGATCACGACGGTCGCCAAGTCCTTCATCGCCGTCGATGTTCCCGCGGGCACCCAGGACGCCGAACTGGTGCTGACCTGGCGTCCGCCCGGCTGGAAGATCGGCATCGCCGCCGTGGTGGCGGGTGTGCTCGGCATCGGCGTCCTGCAGTGGCTGTACGTACGGTCCCGGCGCCGCGAGGAGCCGGAGGAGAGCGCCGCCGCCGAGCCCGCCGAACCGGATCGCCAGTTGGCGGACGTCGTTTCGTGACGACGAACCCGCCTCCGGTCGCCGTGGGCGCCGACGCGGTGGGCGACGGGCCCGCGGCCGGACTCCTGGTGCGGGTGGTCCGGCGGCAGGAGGTCGCCTTCGCGCTGGTCGGCGCGTGCAACACCCTGCTCGGGATCGCGCTGACCGTGGTGTGGCTGGCGGTGCTGGGTGACGCGTGGCCGCCCGCCGTGGCGGTCGTGCTGGCCTACGCCGTCGGCATCGTCGTCGCTTTCGTCCTGCACCGGACGCTCGTGTTCCGGGTGCGCGGCCGAGTGCTGCGCGACTTCGCGGGCTTCGTCGTGGTGAATTCCGGTGGGCTGCTGATGAACACGGTGCTGCTGTCGCTGGCGGTCTCGGTGCTGCACCTGCCGCGGATTCCGTCGGCCGTCGTGGTGATGGGCCTGGTCGCCGTCGTCAGTTTCTTCGGCCATCGCTACATTTCGTTCCGCCGCAAGCCGGAGGCGCGGACCGAGAACGCGACCGGATGACGCGTCACCGAATGGCATCCCGGTACTGGCTTGCCGGAGCGGCACCGCGGTGACGGTAGGGTCTGGAACTCGTGGCCGAACGTAGCACCTTTCCTTCGCGCGAAGTCTGCACATGGGGCGTCATCACGGCGCTCGGGGTCATCGCGGGATACGGTGCGGTGCTACTCGCCAACGTCCGGCATTTCTATACCGACGACACCGAATCGCAGTACGCGCCGCTGTGGGTGATGCTCGGCCGGTACCTGCGCGAGGGACGATTGCCCGGCATGATCCCCGAGCACTGGATGGCGGGCAACTACACCATCGAAGAGGCCGGGCTGCTCAATCCGCCGCAACTGCTGATCGATCTGATCGCGCCCTCGGTCGACAACCTCGCGCTGTACGCCACCGTGGTGAAACTGATCTTCGCGATCATCCTGGCGCTCGGGGTGTACCGGATCTGCCTGGCCTACGGAGCGAAGGCGCCGTGGGCGGCGGTCGCGGGGGCCGCCATTCCGTTCACCGGATGGCTGCTGTTCTTCGACGAGTCCAGCTGGATGACCGCGTTCACCGGCACCGCCTGGATGGCTCACGCCTGGGCCTCCGGCGTGCGCTACGCCCGCGGGCGCAGCGGGCCGATTCCCACCTTCGTCTTCTTGTATCTGGCCATCTCGGTGCAGTACATTTTCCCGGCGGTCGAGGCCGGGCTGATGGTGGTCGCGGTCGCGATCGGCGAACTCGTGTACCAGAAGGCGTGGCGTCCGTCGGTGCGTCTGCTCACCGTCGCCGCCGGTGCGGCGCTGGCCGGACTGGCCACCTACCTGCCGAGCATGCTGTCGGCGAAGGTGACCTGGCGCGGCACCGCGCAGATCAACAACGACCAGTTCCTCACGGTGCCGTGGTCGGAGTCGCTGAACGCCAGCCTGCCCAGCACGCTGCCCGCGTTCAGTTCCTGGTGGGGCTATGTGCAGCCGATGCCGGTGGTCTACATCGCGTGGTTCCTGATTCCCGCCCTGGCGTTCGTCGACTGGCGCAAGGCGCTCGGCGCGGCGCGTGAGCTCGTCGCGCCGGGGCTGTTCGCGGTGATGGCGCTGATGTGGACGGCCGGTCCCGGCGCGGTCGGACCGTTGCGCTGGCCCGCGCGGGTGTTGCCGATGATCGCGCTCGGCCTGCTGGTGCTGGTGTGCGTGCTGCTCGGCCGTTTCG
This sequence comes from Nocardia sichangensis, assembly GCF_047200615.1. Taxonomy (NCBI): domain Bacteria; kingdom Bacillati; phylum Actinomycetota; class Actinomycetes; order Mycobacteriales; family Nocardiaceae; genus Nocardia; species Nocardia sichangensis. The sequence goes on along the minus strand of NZ_JBJZOK010000039.1, from coordinate 13,431 downwards.
CGACCGTGCGGGACTGGCGGCGGCGTGGCACAGCGGCCGCGGTGCTGATCGGCCTGCTGTGGGTGCGCACTTTCTCGGCCGCGCCGCACGAGGTGATCCGGCACGTCGTCGCGGCGCTCGGGGTGGCCGCGCTCGGCGCCGTCGCGGTATGGCTCGGGCGCAGCCGGGGCGTGGCCGCGGCGTGCGCGCTGATCGTCGTTTCGGTCTTCCCCATCGCGTACCTCCAGGTGCGGGACGCGCAACCGACGCCGATGGGCTGGAATCTGCCGGAGAACCGCTCGGAGATGAAAGCCGCGTTCCCCGACTTCCCCGGCACCACATTGCAACTCGGCGACCGCATGCTCATCCCGCCGCAGGAACGGAATCTGCCCGGCGCGTACGGATCGCTGGTATTCGGCAACTACGCCAAAGACCTCGAGCTGACCTACGTCAGCGGATACACCCCCAACGGGCACTACTGGTTCGGCGAGACGTTGTGCATGCGCTGGGACACCAGCGTCTGTCCCGATGCCTACCGGCGCGCGTTCGCGACCGAGCCGACCACCGGCCGGACCATCGTCGACCTGATGAAAGTCGACCGGGTGGTACTGCATCGCGCTCTGTACCCGGACGCGCGCGACCAGCCCGCGCCGCCCGGCTGGCGCTGGGTCGACTACCCCGGGCACGAGAAGTACATCTCGGTGCTGGAGCGCACCGACGGCTCGATCTCGGCGCGGGACGGCCGGATCGCCGCCACCCAGGGCGTGACTGCCACCTCGGTCGGGGAGTCGGACACGACCAGCCGGGTGCGGGTGAGTTCCACGGAGGGCGGCCGAATCGTCTTCGCGCGGCTCGGCTGGCCCGGTTACCGCGTGACGCTCGACGGTCGCGAGACACCCTCCACGTTGGTGGCGAAAACCTTTGTCGCCGTGGATCTTCCGGCTGGCAGCTCCGGTGACCTGGTGGTGTCGTGGCAGCCGCCGGGGTGGCGGATCGGCGTCGCCGCGGCACTGCTCGGCCTGCTCATCGTCGGCCTGTCGCAGTGGGCGTATCTGCGCGGCAGGCGGCGGCTCGACGAAGGTTCCGGTGCCGAGCCGTCCCCGCTCGACGCGGCCGTGACGCCGGAAACCCACCTGGCCGACGCCGCCCGATGAGCGCGGATGCGGCGGACGACGTCGGCGCGCCTGCATCGGACGCGCGGCGCTTCGATGCCGCGGGTGTCACGGCCGAGACGGGTTCCGGAGCCAAGAGCGCGGACCCGGGTCCGCTGCTGCGCCTGGTGCGTCGGCAAGAGATCGCGTTCGCCATCGTCGGCATGGTGAACACGGGCCTCGGCATGGCCCTGACGGTGCTGTGGCTGGCGGTACTCGGCGACCGGGCGCCCGCCGCGCTCGCGCCCGCCCTGGCCTACTCGATCAGCGTGTTCGTGGCGTTCGTCCTGCACCGGACCCTGGTGTTCCGGGTGCGCGGGCGCACGGTGCGGGATTTCGTCGCGTTCGTCGCGGTGAACTCCGGCGGACTGGTGCTGAACATGGTGCTGCTCCAATTGGGCGTCTCGGTGCTGCACCTGCCGAGCATTCCGTCGGCGATCGCGGTGATGGCGCTGGTGGCGGGCGCCAGCTTCTTCGGTCATCGCCACATCTCGTTCCGCCGGACGCCCGCCCCCGATGCGGACGGTTCTCGTTCCGGCCCGGCCGGAAGGTAGGTTCCTGATATGCCTGAGCACACCACCCTGGACGCCACACTGCTGAGCCTGCTGGCCTGCCCGCAGGACAAGGGCCCGCTGCGGCTGGTCCGCGCCGCCGACGACAGCGCGTTGCTCTACAACCCGCGCCTGCGGCGGGCATACCCGATCGAGAACGGCATCCCGGTGCTGCTCGTCGACGAAGCCAGGGACGTCACCGACGCCGAGCACGAAGCGTTCACCGCTCAGGGCGACGCCTGACCCTCCGCGCGGCCGTCCCCTTTCCCTCACGACTCGCCCACTGCGCGGCAACGGATGCGTCACGGTCGTTTTGCGTCCATTGACCGTTCGAAGCCGGCTCCGCCATGATCATTTGCACTTCGAGACGGTCATCTCGCTCCAGCACAGGGGCGTTGCGACCGACCTGATCAGCGCACAGGTGGCGTATGAGAGAGAGGTCGGGAACGTCATGAGCGATTCGCGTTTACGTAATTGGACGGCTCGATGCGCGATGGCCTGCGCAGTCGCGGCGGCGGGATTCGCCATGGCGACGCCCGCGCAGGCCGAGCCACTGTGGCCGGGTGGCCCGGACATCCCCGGTTTGCCCGCGCTCATTCCACCTCCGCCGCCCCCTCCGGCCGTGGCGCCGTGTTCCACCGCGGCCCGTGCGTGCATGCGGCTGTCCACCAATGAGGCGTGGCTGATGGACGACGGCAAGGTGGTCTACGGCCCGACGCCGATTTCGCACGGCATGCCGGGATACGAGACGCCGCCCGGCGTCTTCCACGTCTCGTTCAAGAAGGAGTTCCACTGGAGCACCATGCACAACGCTCCGATGGAGTACGCGACCTTCTTCAACGGCGACATCGCCTTCCATGTCGGTCCGATCGAGAAGAAGTCGCACGGCTGCGTCCGGATGACCTACGAGGGTGCCAAGGCGTTCTACGAGTACCTGTGGCCCGGTGACGTCGTCGAAGTCGTGGAGTGACGGCCCCGGCGTCCCCTCGTCGCGGTCACCGGGACACCGGTTCCTGGCCGATGTCACCGGTCAGATAGCGCTGCAGCGTCGGGCCCACGGCGGCGACCAGGTCGGCGGCGGACATCGAGGCCAGCGGTTCCACTCCGATGACCTTGCGGCCGACCAGCACGCCGATCATCTGCGAGGCGACCAGGCTGATCCGGGCGCGGCCGTCGTCCTGCGGGGTGGCGATCCGCCTGCGGACGCGTTCCAGCACGACCTCCAAGAGGAACGCCCTGGCCAGGGACGGATCGTGACTGCCGGCCAGGACACTGCGCACCATCGCGACCACGCCGGGACCCGCGGGCGAATCCCACACGGCGACCACCGTGCGAAGAATGGTCTCGCCCAACCGGTCCAGCGGTGCGGCCTCGATGACGCGCAAGGTCGCCTCGGGATCCACCGGCAACTCCACCACCGCGGCGAAGAGCTGTTGCTTGGTGCCGAAGTAGTGATGCACCAGAGCGGGATCGACCCCGGCGTCGGTGGCGACCGCGCGCACGGAGGTCTTGTCGAAGCCGATATCCGCGAACCGGGCGCGGGCGGCCGCGAGGATGGCCTCGCGGGCGCCCGATTGCCCGGGTCGGCGGCCGGTGCGAGCGGGACGCTCGGCGCCGTTGCCTGCCGTCACGCGGTCCGCCGTCGTAGCGTGGCCGCGCCGAGGCACAGGGCGACGATCGCGAACCCGGCGACGATGGCCAGATCGCGCCACATCTGGCCGGTGACCTCCGGATGCGTCGACACCTGTTGCAGCGCGTCGACCGCGTAGCTCAACGGCATCACGTTGCTGATCACCTCCAGCCAATTGGGCAGCTGGCCGCGGGGAACGAGCAAGCCGCACAAGAAGATCTGCGGGGCGACCACGACCGGCATGAACTGTACGGCCTGGAATTCGGTGCGGGCGAACGCGCTCGCCAGCAGACCCAGCGCCACCCCGCACACCGCGTCGATGACGGCGATCAGCACCACCCACGCGGGGCTGCCCGCCGAGCCCAGTCCGAGCAAACCGAACGAGACCAAGCAGGCGACGATCGCCTGCGCGGCGGCGGCCAGCGAGAACGCGGTGCCGTATCCGGCGAGCAGGTCGAGTTTCGTCAGCGGCGTCGACAGCAGTCGCTCCAACGTGCCCGAGGTGCGTTCCCGCTGCATGGCGATCGCGGTGATCAGGAACATCACGATGAACGGCAGGATGCCGAGCATGCTGATGCCGACCCGGTCGAACAGCGGCACCGGGTTCAGCGGGTTGGTCGGAGTGTCTTTGTATATGAAATACAGCAGCGCCATCAACAGGGCGGGGACCACCAGGATCATGGCGACGGTGCGGTGGTCGTTGCGCAGTTGCCGCAGGATGCGGCCGGTGGTCGCGGCGTAGGGGCGCAGCGTCGGCGTCCGCTTCGGCGCGGCTTCCGAGATGGCGGTCATGCGTTCTGTCCCATCGTGATAAGGGTGAGGAAGGCGGTTTCCAAGTTCTGCTCGCCGGTCTGCGCGCGCAGTTCGTCGGGGCTGAGCTGGGCCAGCAACTGACCGTCGCGCATCAGCAGCAGCCGGTCGCAGTGCTCGGCCTCGTCCATGACATGGCTGGAGACCAGCAGTGTCGTCCCGTTCGCGGCCAGTTCGTGGAACTGCTTCCACAACTCGACGCGCAGCACGGGATCCAGGCCGACGGTCGGTTCGTCCAACACCAGCAGTTCGGGCTGGGCGACCAGCGCGCACGCGAGCGACGCCCGCGTCAGCTGGCCGCCCGAGAGTTCGTCGCCGCGTTGCTGGGCGTGATCGGCCAGGCCCACCGCCGTGATCGCGTCGTCCACGTCGGCGCGATCGCGGCCGTAGAGCGCGGCGAAGTACGCGACGTTCTCCCGGACGCTGATGTCGTTGTAGATGCTGGGCGCCTGCGTGACATACCCGATCAGATGGCGAAGCGTCGGGGAGCCCGCCGGGTGGCCGAGCGCGGTGACCTCACCCGATTCGATGACCTGGGTGCCGACGATGCTGCGCATCAGCGTCGTCTTGCCACATCCGGACGGACCGAGCAGCCCGGTGATCGAGCCGCGCGGGATGGCCAGCGAGACGTCGTGCAGGACTTCGCGGCCGCCGCGGTGGACCCGCAGATCTCGTACCTCGACGGCGGGGGAGGGGCTGGCTTGCGACACGGTCGCCTCAATTCATCGAGTGTTGAATTCACTGTACGATGAATTTAGCGCGCTCGCGCTCGACCGGCAAGAGTGCTTTTCCCGGAATCAGTGGCCGTGCCGCACCGGCGGTGTTCCCGCCGCCTGGCCCGGGTTCACGACCACGAACTGGCCCATCATTCCGAGGTCCTCGTGCCAGAGGAGATGGCAGTGATACATGTACGGCGCGTCCGGATCGGCCGGGCCGTCGAAGCGCATCGCCAGCCGGACCGTGCTGTTCGGCGGCAGGAAGACGGTGTCCTTCGGGCCGGTCAGTGCCGGGGGCGGCGGCTCGTCGTCCACCGCGAGCACGCGGAATCGCACGTCGTGGATGTGGAAGTTGTGCGGCATGCCGTCCTTGTTGCGCACCACCCAGGTCTCCGCCGTGCCGCGCGTGACCGCGAAATCGATGCGGTCCATGGCCATCGGCCTGCCGTTGATCCCGGCCAGGTTCAGGTCGAAATGCCGTTCCAGCACCGAATCACCGCCGTCCGGGGTGGTCGGAGACGCCAGGACCGCGGGGAGTTCCGGCGCGGGCCGCAACGTACTTGCCGCGCGTAGTTCGAGGATGTCGAAAGTGTCGTCGCCGCCGGAGAACCGCTGAGTCCAGAAATCCAGCCCGGCGTCGAGTTCGCCGCCGCGCAGCACGGTGCGCTCGCCCGGCCGCATCCGGACCACGATCTCCGCCCGCTCGCCCGGCGACAGCCGAAGCCGGTCCACGGTGCTCGGTCTTTCGATCAACCCGCTGTCGGTCGCGACGAGCGAGAACGGCCGCCCGTCGGCGAAGACGAAGGTATAGATCCGCGCGGTCGAGGCGTTGAGCAGACGCAACCGGACGAGTTCGTCGCCGACGTCGCGGTACGGCGCGAGCGTGCCGTTGACCATCGTCCGATCGCCGAGAAACCCGACGTCGCGGAACATCGCATGCGCGGAGTCGAACGCCGCGCCGTCGAACCGCACGTCCTGGACGATCAACGGCAGATCGTTCACCCCGTAGTCGGAGGGGAGGGGCAAGGCGGTGGACACCTCGTCGTCGAGCAGGAACATACCCGCCAGTCCGCGGCGCACGTGCGTTTCGGTCGCACCGTGCGGATGGGGGTGATACCAGAGCGTCGCGGCCGGTTGATCGATGGTCCACCGCGGCGTCCACGCCGCGCCGGGAGCCACCATCTGGTGCGGCCCGCCATCCATTGCCGCGGGCAGGTGCATGCCGTGCCAGTGCACGGTGGAGGCCTCCGGCAACGTGTTGCGCACGGTGACGGCCACGTTCTCCCCGCGCCGCGCCCGCAGCGTCGGCCCGAGGTAGTCGCCGTTGAATCCCCACGTCTCCGTAGTCCGGCCGGGCTGGAATTCCCTTCGCCCGGCGCGCATGTCGAGTTCGAACGTGCGCGTCCCGTCGGTGCCCACCCGCGACGGCGCCAGCGGAGGAATGGCGAGTTCGTTCCGGAATTCCGTCTTCCCGACCGTGGACACGTCCGCTCGGGCGTAGACCCAGGCGACGCCACCGACCACGAGGACCGGCAACGCCGCGACGCAGACGACAACGATGAGCAACCACCGCCGCTTGCGCGGCCGGAAATCCGAAGGCATGGACCGACGGTAGAAATGGCAAGTGCCCCAACGCATCCGGGAGCATCCCTATTTCCACCCCCGGTCCACCCCTGATGCCCGCGTCCGGGCTTTCCGGGTGCGGGATCACGCACCGATCGGAAGCGGCTGGCGTACTGTGACCCAGAACACAGCCCGGGGTGTCACGTCCGGGTCCGGTCATTTGTCCCATGGTCGTCACCATCCGCCATTCCTGCCCCGGTGACCCGACCATTGGAGCACTGCCATGAACACCGAACATCGCATCGTCGTCCTCGGCGGCGGCTACACCGGCATGCTCGCCGCCGTGCGGCTGGCCCGGCGCACCCGAGCGCTCGACGTCCGGATCACGCTGGTCAACCCCTCGGCCCGATTCACCGAGCGTCTGCGCATGCATCAGGTTGCCGCCGGTCAGCAACTCGCGGACCACCGGATTCCCGCGCTGCTGGAAGGCACCGGGGTCGCCTTCGTCCAGGGCTGGGCCACGGCCATCGATACGGTGAACCAAGAGGTGACCGTCGACGAGACGACTCGTCTTCCCTACGACGAATTGATCTACGCTCTGGGCAGCACCGCGGACACGACCATCGTGCCCGGCGCCGCAGACCATGCGTGGACCCTCGACAACCCCGCCACCGCACACCGGTTCGCCGAGCGCCTCACCGAGGTCGCGGCGCGCGGGGGCGCCGTCGCGGTCTGCGGCGGCGGCCTCACCGGCATCGAGGCGGCGGCCGAGATCGCCGAGAGTCATCCCGGCGCGCGCGTCACCCTGATCAGCACCGGCGAGCTCGGGGCCATGATGGGGACGAACGCCCGCGCGTACCTGCATCGTGCGCTCGATCGCCTCGGCGTCACCCGCGAGACCGGCCGGGCCGTGGTGAAGGTGCTGCCCGACGCCGTCGAACTGGCCGGCGGCGAGTTGGTGCCCACCGACCTGACGCTGTGGACGGCGGGTGTTCGCGTGTCACCGCTGGCCGCGCGGGCGGGCATCGAGACCGACGCGCACGGGCTGATCGTGGTCGACCCGACCCTGAGGTCGGTGTCGCATCCGGCCGTCCACGCCATCGGCGACGCCGCCGCGGTCCGTCAAGCATGGGGGCAGATCCACGGGACCTGCCAGAGTGGGATGCCTACCGCCGCCTACACCGCCGACGTCATCGCGCGGCAACTGCGCGGCAAGCGCGTGCGGCCGTTCCGCTTCGGGTATTTCCACCAGCCGGTCAGCCTCGGTCGCAAGGACGCGGTCATCCAGTTCACCAAAGCCGACGACCGCCCGCGCCGCGGCTACCTGGCCGGACGCGCCGCGGTCATCTACAAGGAGACCGTCAGCAGCAGCCCGATACCGACCTTCGCGCTGAGCAAGCGGATGACGGTGTCGGTCGCGCTGTCGAAAGGTGGCCGAGCCACCAGGAGAATTCAGCCATGACCGACCGGACAACCGAGCAGGACCCGTTTCTCGAACACCGACGTCTGCTGTTCGCCACCGCGTACCGGATGCTGGGGACCGTCACCGATACGGAGGACGTCCTCCAAGACGCCTGGCTGAAGTGGAACGACACCGATCGGTCGACGGTGCGGCAACCCAAGTCCTACCTCGTGCGCACGGTCACCAACCTGTCGCTCAACCGGCTCACCTCGGCCAAGGCCACCCGCGAGAACTACGTGGGCCCCTGGCTGCCCGAGCCGTTGCTCACCGCACCGAACATCGCCGAGGAGACCGACTTGGCCGACACCGTCTCCACGGCGATGCTGGTGGTTCTCGAAACGCTCAGTCCTGTCGAACGCGCGGTCTTCCTGCTGCGCGAGGTCTTCGGCTACACGCACGCCGAGATCGCCGAGACCCTGGACCGGCCGGAACCCGCGATCCGGCAGATCGCGCACCGCGCCAAGCAGCACGTGCAATCCCGCAGGCCGCGGTTCGACACCGACAAGGCGCAGCGCGACCATGTCACCGCCCGATTCATGGCCGCCTGCTCCGGCGGCGATCTCAACGCGCTGATGGATCTGCTCGCCCCGGACGTCACGTCGTGGTCGGACGGCGGCGGCGTGGTCACCGCGGCGCGCCGACCGTTGTACGGACCCGACCACGTGGCCCGCTGGATCCTCGGCGTGCTGGCCAAGCCGGTCGTCGCGGGCTTCGTATTCGAATCCGCCTGCATCAACGGTGAACTCGGCGCGCTCGTATTCATCGGCGGCTCCCCGGTGGCCGCGTTCACCTACGACATCGTCGACGGACGAATCCAGAACCTCCGGTTCCAGGTCAACCCGTACAAGCTGAAGGGCCTTTCCATGGGCACCGACGCGCTCGGGTGATCTTCCGCCGTTCTAGGCTCCAGCCGTGACCAACCAGAGTGCCCTGTCCGCTGACGGCGGACAGGTACGGGCCTCGACGCTCGAGCTGTTCTTCGATCTCGTCTTCGTTCTCACCATCACCCAGCTGTCGCACGTCTACACACACCATCCAGGCTGGCAGGCACTCGCGCAGGTGGCGCTGCTGTTCGGGGTGATCTGGTGGATGTATTCCGGTTACGTGTGGCTCACCAACGAGGTCGCGCCGAACAGTTCCGCCCGGCGGACCTGGCTGCTGGTCGGCATGTTCGCCTTCTTCGTCCTCGCTCTGGCCATTCCGGACGCGTTCCACGGCACCGGCATCGCCTTCGGGTTCGGATACGTCCTGGTCACCGCCGTGCATACCGCGCTGTTCGCCTCGGCGGGCGGCACGTCGGCGACCACCGCGATCCGCCGGATCGCCCCGCTCAACGCCCTGGCCGCCGCCCTCGTGCTGGCGGGTGGGTTCGTGCACGACTGGGTGCAGTACGCCTGCTGGATATCGGCGTTCGCGGTGCAGGTGATCAGCCCCTATCTGGTCGACACGGGCGACTTCGTGGTCCGAGCCAGTCATTTCTGCGAGCGGCACGGGCTGGTCGTGATCGTCGCGATCGGCGAATCCCTCGTCGCCATCGGCGCCGGGCTGGCCGGAGAGCGGATCACGCCGGAGTTGATCGCCACCGTGGGCCTCGGTCTCTGCCTGGCCTACGTCCTGTGGTGGGCGTACTTCGGCGTCGACGACGAGCGCGGCGAGCACGCGCTGGCCGCGGTGCCGGACCGGGAACGGTCCCGGCCGGCCGTACTGGCCTACGGCTACGCCCTGTACCCACTGCTGATCGGCGTCATCGTGGCCGCGGCGGGCATCCAGATGAGCATCGCCCGCGGCGGCGTGGCGAGCCCGGTCGCCGTGGCCGCCGCGCTCTCCGGCGGCGTCGCGCTGTACTTCCTCGGTCAGTTCTTCTTCCGCCTGGCACTGCGGTTGCCGCGTCCCTGGGCGCGCCTGCTCGCGGCGCTCGCGGTGGCGGCCACCACCCCGATCGGCGTCTACTGGGTCTCCTGGGCGCAACTGGCCGCGATCGTGATCGTGGCGTACGCCGCCGTGATCGCCGACGACTTGCTCACACTGCGGTCCGGCGAGCACAGCGCGTATATCTGAATGCGCACACTGTCTGCTCCGGTCGACCGGGGCAACGATTTCCGCTGGTCGTCGCGGGTCGGGTCGGTCTGTACGGATCGGCGCTCACGCCACATGGCACGCCGTCATGTCCTCGTCGCGATCGTTCGCGCCGAGGCGGTACCCGTGCCGAGCGGCTGCGCTGCCCCGCCTCCGTTGTCGCCGTCGAGGACAATGGCGGCTGTGTGTGCCCAATCTGTCGAGGAACTTGCCGTCGAACCTCCCGCCGCCGCCCGCCGTCTGCTCGGGGCCACCTTGTGGTCGGGCCCGGTCGGTGTCCGGATCGTCGAAGTCGAGGCCTACGGGGGAGACCCGGCCGGGCCGTGGCCGGATCCGGCATCGCATTCCGGTCGCGGCCGGACCAAGCGCAACGGCGTCATGTTCGGCCCCGCCGGTGTGCTGTACGTGTACCTCAGCTACGGCATGCACACCTGCATCAACGTGACGAGCGGACCGGACGGCATCGCCAGCGCCGCGCTCATCCGCTCCGGCGAGGTCGTCGCGGGACTGGAGACAGCGCGCGCGCGACGTCCCGGCGCCCGATCCGATCTCGACTTGGCCCGTGGCCCGGGCAATCTCGGCGGTGCGCTGGGAATCACTCTGAGCGACTACGGAACTCCGCTGCTCGATCCGTCGTCGCCGATCCGGCTGGAACTGGACAGCCCCGTCGACGCCGCCGAGATCGCGAGTGGCCCACGGGTCGGCGTCAGCAGCGCGGCGGATGTGCCGTGGCGTTTCTGGCTTCCGGGTTCGCGGGCGGTGTCGGTGTACCGGCGCAGTCCGCGCGCTCCCTTGTCCGCCGCGCAGTCGGTCTGACGGCTCGTCGAGACTTTCGCCGCGGCGCGATGAGTTTTCGCGAAGGTTCCCGTCCTATCAGGTGAACGCGCCACCAACCCGGCGCCACCGACCCGAAGGACAGAACCATGACCGCCATCACCACCACCGGTACCGTCGCCGTAGCCCGCCCCGGCAAGGCGCTCAACCGCACCCTGTGGACCCTGCAGATCCTGCTCGGCCTGTTCCTGATCATCGCCTCGGGCCTGCCGAAACTGGTGGGTCAGTCCGACGCGGTGCGGATCTTCCACGAGATCGGGTTCGGCGACTGGTTCCGGTACCTCACCGGCCTGGTCGAGGTCGCGGGCGGCGCAGGTCTGCTCGTGCCGCGGCTGAGTGGCCTGGCCGCCTCCGGCCTTTCGGTCACCATGGTGCTGGCGGCCGCCACCCAGGCATTCCTCTTGGGCGCTCCCGCGCTGGCTCCGTTCCCGCTGGTGCTGGCCGTCGTGTTCGCCTGGATCGCCTACCAGCGCCGCGACAGCATCGCCGCGGTCCGGGAAATGCTGCCGCGCTGAGTGCACGCGTAGTGGACGGTCGGTGGACTCCGGTCCACCGACCGTCGATGCGCATTACGGGGTAATACGTCGCGGTGGACGCCTGGGGCGCTCTGGGTCGGTGCGCTCACCAGGTGCTCGCTACCGTCGATCACTCTGCCGGGCTCGTCGTCGAACGACCGTCTCGACCGCGAGCCTCGGCCATCCACCACGAACTCTCGCGCGAGTGCGGCGAGCGCCGCGTAGCGGTCCGATGCGGCACGGAACCTCGCACCTGTGCTCGTTCACCGAACGCGGCGAGACCGGACGGCGATCCGTCTCCGCGAACGGGTCGGGCGGACACCTCGACCGCTCGCATGTAAATCATTCGACCGACACCGCCGCGCGCCCGAGACCGAGGTGCACACGTGGCCCCGAACCTCGTGCGGAAAGATAGGACATCGTGAGCGGCGACATCATCGACGAACTGACCTGGCGCGGTCTGATCGCGCAGTCCACCGACCTGGATGCCTTGCGTGCGGCGGCGGCCGCCGGGCCGCTGACCCTCTACGCCGGCTTCGATCCCACCGCGGCCAGCCTGCACGCGGGCCATCTGGTGCCGTTGCTCGCGCTGAAGCGTTTCCAGCGCGCCGGACATCGACCCATCGTGCTGGCCGGTGGCGCCACCGGGTTGATCGGTGACCCGCGCGACGTCGGCGAGCGGACCATGAACTCCACCGACACCGTCGCGAGCTGGGCCGAGCGGATCCGCTCCCAGCTCGAGCGTTTCGTCGACCTGGACGACTCCCCGACCGGAGCGGTCATCGCCGACAACATGGACTGGACCGGGCCGCTGTCCGCCGTCGACTTCCTGCGCGATATCGGCAAGCACTTCTCGGTGAACGTCATGCTGGCGCGCGACACCATCAAGCGACGACTGGACGGCGAGGGCATCTCCTACACCGAGTTCAGCTACATGCTCCTGCAGGCCAACGACTACCTGCAGCTGCGCCGCAACTACGGCTGCACGCTGCAGGTCGGCGGCTCCGACCAGTGGGGCAACATCATCGCGGGCGTCGAACTCAACCGCCGGGTCGACGGCGCGGCCGTGCACGCTTTGACCGTTCCGCTGGTGACCTCGGCGGACGGCAAGAAGTTCGGCAAGTCCACCGGCGGCGGCAGCCTGTGGCTCGATCCCGAGATGACCAGCCCGTACGCCTGGTACCAGTACTTCGTGAACACGGCGGACGCCGACGTGGTGCGCTACCTGCGTTGGTTCACCTTCATGTCCCGCGAGGAACTCGACGAACTCGAGCGTGCGACCGCCGAGCGTCCGCACGCCAGGGAGGCGCAGCGCAGGCTGGCCGCCGAGATGACCACCCTGGTCCATGGCGAGGCCCACACCCATGCGGTGCAACTGGCCAGCCAGGCGCTGTTCGGCCGAGGTGAACTGCGTGAGCTCGACGAGGCGACGCTCGGCGCGGCCCTGCGCGAAGCCGCCGTCGACGGTGAGGTCGCGCAGATCAAGGCGGGTGAATCGAACACCATTGTGGATCTGCTCGTCGCGACCGGCCTGTGCGAGAGCCGCGGCGCCGCCAGGCGTGCGGTGAACGAGGGTGGCGCCGCCGTGAACAACGCGAAGATCTCCGACATCGAATGGACGCCTGCCGAGGCCGACTACCTGCACGGACGCTGGCTCGTGCTGCGGCGCGGCAAGAAGAACCTGGCGGGGGTTCTTCGGGCAGGTGCATGACGGTCGCGGTGGCTTGAATCACATCCGTGTGATTCAAGCCGCCGATCACTCCGATCGTGCACCGTTGACCTGCGGAAACGCCAAGTTGTTCAGGCGATTTGACGTAGCGTTATCCGCCGCGTAACTTAGTCCAAGTCAGAGCGACACGGACTCCGACCCGGAGCCAAGCGAAGCGGAAACGCCGAGCAGGACCGGGAAACGAGGTAGTACGAGGAGCGCCTGTCAGCCCAGTATGACGCAGATCGGCCGATGGTCTTGACTTCGGTTGGTTGCTTGGTTAGGCTGGGAAAGTTGCCTCACAGAAGGTCCGGTCGAGACTGGCCCGGATGTGTGTGCGTGTGTTCTTTGAGAACTCAATAGTGTGTCGATGAATGTCAGTGCCAAATATTTTTTGGTTCCGGCCTTTTCACTCCCCGTGTGGAGGGTCGGACAT
>NZ_JBJZOK010000038.1:0-60093 GCF_047200615.1 Nocardia sichangensis | reverse complement strand
GAGTACGCGAAAGTCGTCGCCGATCCAAATCTGGTCTCCGACTGGGTGGAGGAGACCCTGCGCTACGACACCTCCAGTCAAATGATCGCCCGCACCGCGACCGAGGACCTCGCGTATCACGGGGGGGTGGTTCCGGCGGGGGCGAAGGTGTTGTTGCTGATCGGTTCGGCCAACCGGGATGCGGCGGTGTTCGAGGATGGTGACAGTTTTCGTATCGATCGTGCCGACAGGTCCGGGCTGGTGAGTTTCGGGGCGGGTGTGCATTTCTGCTTGGGGGCGCACCTGGCCCGTGTGGAAGCGACGGTGGCGCTGACGGAGTTCGCGTCGCGTGTGCGGTCCTACGACGTCCTCGAAACCGGGATCGCCCGGGTTCATTCGTCCAATGTGCGTGGCTTCGCGCACCTACCCATCACCGTGGAGACCCGATGAGCCGTCCATCCGACCGGATCCGTATGCCGGGATCGCCGCGCAGGCCCGTGTGGAGCCGGTCATGAGAATCCGCGCCGATCTCGATCTGTGCCAAGGGCACGCGGTCTGCCAAGCCGAGGCTCCCGAGGTGTTCACGGTGCCCAGACGCGGGCAGGTCGAGATCCTGCACGACGTACCGGACGCCGAACTCCGGCCCGCCGTGGCGGACGCGATCCGTTATTGCCCCACTCGAGCCCTGTCGATCGCCGACGAAGGCGCGACCGACTCCTCTCCGAAAGGTACCGACTGATGCCAGCTTTCGACCGCGCCGAGCTCGACGAGATGATTCAGCGCTGGATCGTGGAGAACCAGCGCTGCGAGGAGAAGGGGGACTGGAAGCCCCTCGCGCAGATGTACACCGAGGACGCCACCTACGGCTGGAACTATGGACCCACCCAGGAATTCATGGCCGTCGGACGCGACGAGATCCGCGAGCTGGCCCTCGGCCAGGAGATGGCCGGCCTGGAGGGCTGGACTTACCCCTACCAGGAATTCGTGGTCGACGACCGCACCGGCACCGTCATCGGGTTCTGGAAGCAGATCAGCGAGGCGACACGTCCGGATGGGCGCAACTACTCGCCCGAGGGCATCGGCGGTAGCTGGTTCCGCTACGGCGGCGACTTCCAATGGTCCTGGCAGCGCGACTTCTTCGACTTCGGCAATGTCTCGGCGCTGTTCGTCGAGATGATCACCGACAAGGCGCTCACCCCGGGGATGCAGAAGCGCATCGAGCGCTCGGTTTCCGGCGCGCCGCTGCCCGGCTGGTATCGCGTCGGCGAATCGCCCGCCTCGCTGTGGTGACCGACATGGCCGGACCTCAGAGCCGTTTCGCCGACCTGGACCGCGACACCCTGGCCGCTCTGCTGCCCGAACTGCTGCTGTGCGGGCACCTCATCGACCGCTCCGGCATGGCGCACTCGATCGCCGCGTTCGGCCGCGAGGGCATGACCGAGGTCGCCATCGAGGAGTGGCAGGTGGCCAGCCCGGTCTACACCCGGCGCATGCAGCGGGCGCTCGGCTTCGCGGGTGACGGCGTGGAGACCATCTTCAAGGGACTGCAACTGGACATCGGCGCTCCACCGCAGTTCATGGACTTCCGTTTCCGAGTCGACGACCACCACCACGGCGAGTTCTGGCTCGACCACTGCGGTGCGCTCGCCGACGTGGAACCGATGGGCGAGGACTTCGTCGTGTCGATGTGCCACGACATCGAGGACCCGACCTTCGACGCGACCGCGCTGGCCACCAATCCGCACGCCCAGGTCCGGCCGAACCACCGCCCGCCCCGCCGTCCGGCCGATCGCAAGCCGGTGTGCGCGTGGACGGTCGTGATCGACCCCGCGCACGTACCGCCGCCGGTGCCTGCCAACGCCGACCTGGTCGCCGGGTCGGTGGCGGCCGGACTGGATCTGGCCGCGATCGACCCCACCGACGAAGGGCGGCCGGACTACTCCGGCCCCTTGCTCAGCGATGTGCGTTTCGCGGATTTCTCCCGCTCCGCGCTGGTTCGGCTCGCCGACGAGGTATGTCTGCAACATCACCTGCTCACCCTGGGTTTCCTGATCGCGGTGCGCGCTCGGGTGGACGCCGACGCGGCGCTGGAGATCGGACGTAAACAGTTCGCGGGCATCGCCGGGCTCACCAGTGAACGCCTGCGCGATTGTCTCGGTCTCGGTGACGACGCCGCCGCGCTGGCGACGGTGCTGCGGTTGCACCCCGCTCTGAATCCCTTGCCGTACACCGGAATCGAGATCGTGCCCGCCGGCGACACGGTCACGGTGACGTTCCCGGCCGCCAGTGGCGCGCACACCGACGGCACGTGGCCTTCGATGCTCGACCCCGAGCACCTGCAGCCGCTGAACGCCCTGGTCCGCGGCGTGAACCCGCGTTTCTCCGCCGAGGTCCTCACCGCGGGCGAGGACGGCTGGCATGCCGCGATCACGCTCGGCGACACACCGTTCCGGGAGGCGACGGAGGTCGCGCTGACCCGGTTCAGCACCGGCGCGGCCTTCACCTTCACCGACCGGGGGATACCCCTTCCGCTCACCGTCGTCTGACCGCACCACGCAGAGATGGAACGACATGGCCAACAACTTCGCCGACCTCTTCGAGCACTCCGTGGACGCCATGCCCGAGCGGGTGGCTCTCATCCAGTCCGGCCGTCGCGTGACCTACCGCGAACTCGACATCCGCGCCAATCGGCTCGCGCACCATCTGGCGAGCATCGGCGTGGGCGCGGGAACGCACGTGGGTTTCCAGATGCACAACAGCATCGAGACGATGGAGACGCTGATCGCGTGCTTCAAGCTCGCCGCCGTCCCGATCAACATCAATTACCGGTACGGCGTCGCCGAACTGGCCTACGTCTACGAGAACGCGGATCTCGAAGTGCTCGTGTACCACTCCTGTTACGGCGCCGCCGTCCGGGAGGCCGGGGAGCGAACGCCCGGTTTGCGGCACATGATTCGCGTCGCCGACGAATTCTCGCCGGACATCGACGATGTAGCGACGTCGTACGAGTCGGCCGTCGCCGCCGGAGCGACGGACCGCCCGGTGGTCGAACGCAGCGCCGACGACCTGTTCATGATGTACACCGGCGGGACGACCGGCATGCCGAAAGGCGTCATGTGGCGGCAGGAGGACATGTGGCGCGTCCTCGGCGGAGGCATCGACTTCTACACCGGTGAACCGGTCGCCGACGAGTTCCAGCAGTCCCGCACCGGCGCCCGGATCGATCCGAGTGCCTGGCTGGTGCTGCCGCCGCTGATCCACGCCGCCGCCATGATGCCCACCTTCACCGCGCTGTGGTCGGGCAACACCGTGATCTTCGAGTCCCGCTTCGACGCCGGACGCGTCTGGCGGACCGTCGCCGAGCAACGCCCGCAGGTCATGGTGATCACCGGCGACGCCATGGCCAGGCCGCTGATCGAGGCGTATCGGAGCGAACCGGTGGACGCCTCGTCGCTGCTGGCCATCGCCTCCGGCGCCGCGCTGCTGTCGCAACCGGTGAAGAACACGCTGCTGGAGATGTTCTCGTGGGCGGTGGTCTCGGACTCCATCGGATCATCGGAGACCGGATTCGGCGGTATCGGGTTCGCCCAGAAGGACGACGATCCGGCGCGCGGCCCCCGCGTGCAGACCGGCCGCGGTGCGGTGGTCGTGGACGACGACGGCCGCCCCGTCGCGCCCGGTTCGGAAGGCTGGCTGGCCAAGACCGGCAACGTGCCGATCGGTTACTACAAGGACCCCGACAAGACCGAGAAGCTGTTCAAGTCCGTCGACGGCGTGCGCATGGTCGTCACCGACGACCGGGCCCGCGCCGAGACCGACGGGTCGATCACGCTGATCGGCCGCGGCAACATGGTGATCAACACCGGCGGCGAGAAGGTGTTCGTCGAAGAGGTCGAAAGCGTGGTGAAGACCCACGCCGCGATCTTCGACGCGGTGGTGATCGGCGTGCCGCACGAGCGCTGGGGGCATCAGGTCGCCGCGGTGGTGTCGCTGTCCGGGCCGGTCGAATTCACCGAGCTGCACGCGCACGCGCGCAAATTCCTGGCCGGATACAAAGTGCCCAAACAGGTCTGGGTCGCCGACACCATCGTGCGCGCTCCGAGCGGCAAACCCGACTACCGGTGGGCCAAACAGTACGTGGCCGGGCGAGGGCCCGACCACAAGGCGGACTGACATGATCCGGGTGATCCAATGGGCGACCGGCGGGGTCGGGCGGGCCGCCATCGAGGGCATTCTCGACCATCCCGAGCTGGAACTGGCCGGAGCCTGGGTGCACAGCGCGGACAAGGACGGCATGGACCTGGGCGAGCTGGTCGGCCGCCCGCCGGTCGGGGTGCGCGCGACCACCGATGCCGACCGCTTGCTCGCCACGCAGGCCGACTGCGTGCTCTACAGCCCGTTCATTGCCGACGCCGCGACGGTGCGCGCGATCCTGCGGTCCGGCAAGAACGTCGTCACACCGCTGGGCTGGTTCCATCCGCGCCGCGCGGAGCGGGAACGGTACGACGAGCTGTGCCGAGCCGCCGGAGTCACGCTGCACGGGACCGGAATACATCCCGGCGGCATCACCGAGAAGATCCCGCTGGTGGTGTCGGCGCTCTCGGGGGCGATCACCGCGGTGCGCGCCGAAGAGTTCTCCGATATCCGCACCTATGGCGCGCCCGAAGTGGTCCGGGACTGGATGCTGTTCGGCGCCACGCCGGAGCAGGCCGCGACCAGCGTCATGGCGAACGTGCTCGCGGGCGGCTACAGCCAGTCGGTGTGGATGATCGCCGAAGCGCTGGGCATCGCGCTCGACGAGCGGTTGCGGGTGACGCACGACATGGCGGTGGCCACCGCGCCGATCGATTCGCCCATCGGCCCTATCGCGCCCGGGCGCGTCGCCGCGCAGCGCTTCCGCTGGGAAGGGACCGTTCGCGGTACTCCGGTGATCACGGCCGCGGTGAACTGGTTCATGGGCACCGAGAACCTCGACCCGCCTTGGACCTTCGGACCCATGGGAGAGCGATACGAGGTCGAGATCGTCGGCGATCCCGGCGCGACGGTGACCTTCACCGGTATGCACGCGCACAGCGCCGCCGCGGGTCTGGTGCGCAACCCCGGCATCGTCGCCACGGCCATGCACTGCGTGAACTCGATCCCCTACGTCGTCGCCGCCGAGCCGGGTGTGCGCACGTATCTCGAATTGCCGCTGGTCGCTGGTCGCGCCGCCGCGTGGCTGCGTGACCGTGACGCGGCCTGCGCGTCGCCTGCCGAGGCCGATCCCGACGCCGCGCGGCGCACTTCGCCGCGCTGACCGGCTCGCACGTTTCATCTAGGAGGTAGCAATGGCAGCTCCGGCATTTCCGGTCGGATTCGATTTCACCGACCCGGCGCTGTGGGAGAACCGAAGTCCGGTAGAGGAATTCGCTCAGCTACGCCGGACCGCCCCGGTGTGGTGGAACGCGCAATCCGACGAGACGTCCGGTGGTTTCCACGACGGCGGCTACTGGGTGGTCAGCAAGCTCGCCGACATCAAGGAGATCTCCAAGCATCCGGAGCTGTTCTCCTCGGAGCGGAAAGGGGCCATCATCCGCCTGCCCGGCGACATCACGCCGGAACAGATGGCGCTCACCGGCGCTCTGCTGGTGAACATGGACCCGCCCAAGCACTCCAAGATCCGGCGGATCATATCCAAGGGCTTCACGCCGCGGGCGGTGGAGAACCTGCGCGCCGCGCTCGCCGAGCGCGCCGAGCGGATCGTGCACGAGGCCAGGAAGTCCGGCGGCGGCGACTTCGTCGAGCAGGTCGCCTGTGAACTGCCGTTGCAGGCCATCGCCGAGCTGATCGGCGTGCCGCAGGAGGATCGGAAGAAGATCTTCGACTGGTCGAACCAGATGCTCAACTACGACGACCCCGAGTACGGCGATCCCGCGATGGCCTCGGCCGAAATCCTCGGTTACGCCTGGAATATGGCCGAGCAGCGCCGTGCCTGCCCGGTGGGCGACATCGTGAGCGAGCTGGTGCACGCCGACGTCGACGGCGAGGCGCTCGGCTCCGACGAGTTCGGTTTCTTCGTCATCCTGCTCGCCGTGGCGGGCAACGAGACCACCCGCAATGCCATCACGCACGGGATGAAGGCGTTCGTCGATCACCCGGAACAGTGGGAGACCTACCGGCAGCAGCGTCCACGTACCGCGCCCGACGAGATCGTGCGATGGGCCACTCCGGTGACCGCCTTCCAGCGCACCGCGACGGAGGACCTGGAACTCGGCGGGCAGCGGATCCGGCAGGGTCAACGGCTCGGATTGTTCTACAGCTCGGCGAATTTCGACGAGGAGGGCTTCGAGAATCCGTTCACGTTCGATGTCCTGCGCAATCCGAATCCACACGTGGGTTTCGGCGGCACCGGCACGCACTACTGCGTCGGCGCGAACCTGGCCCGGCTGGAGATCGATCTGATGTTCAACGCCATCGCCGACGCGATGCCCGGCCTGCGGCAGGTGTCCGATCCGGTGCGGCTGCGGTCCGGGTGGATCAACGGCATCAAGAGCTGGCGGGTGCGCTACGAGTAGCTGCCGGACGCGGGCTCCCCGTCACGCGACGGGGAGCTCTCGCGCGCCCGGCCACGTCGTCAGCTGTCGTCGTCCTTGCGACGCCTGCGGTAACGGACGGTGCAGGGCTGCGCGAGCTGCACGACCATCTTGGAGTGGTCGTTGCGGTAGCTGTCCGACGGCTGGACCATCTCGAACTCCCAGTCCCGCAACAGCAGCGAAAAGATCGCCTTCAGCTGCATCAACGCGAACGCCGCGCCGACGCAGCGGTGGCGGCCCGCGCCGAACGGAATCCAGGTCCAGCGATTGACGAGGTCGGCTTGGTTGGGATCGATATAGCGTCCGGGATCGAAAGCGTCCGGGTCCGGGAAGTCCTCCGGGATCCGGTTCGAGATCGCGGGAGTGGCGGCGACGTGATCGCCGGGCTCGATCCGATGACCGCAGACGTCGAATTCGCCGCGCGCCACCCGCATCAGGATGATCAGCGGTGGATGCAGGCGCAGCGTCTCCTTGAGCACGGATTCCAGCATCGGGATCTGGCGCAGCGCGCCGAAACTGATGTCCGAGCCGTCGGCGTAGAGCTCGTCGAGTTCGGTGACGACCCGGTCGAGCACCTCGGGGTGGCGCAGCAGTTCGATGATCGTCCAGGCCGCCGTGCCGGAGGTGGTGTGATGGCCCGCGAACATCATGGAGATGAAGATGCCGGTGATCTCGCTGGCGCTGAAGCGCGGTTCGCCGTTGTCGCCCGGGATCGAGATGAGCACGTCGAGCATGTCCCGGTCGTCCTTGCCGGTCGGCGGGTCGGCGGCCCTGCGGTCCATGATCCCCTGGACCAGTTCGACCAGCTCGGCCCGCGCCTGATCGCGACGGCGGAAACTCTCGATCGGGGCGTAGGGGTCGACGTAGGCCAGCGCGTCGGTGCCGCGTTCCAGGTCGTGGTAGAGGTGCGCGAAGCGGTCGTCGAGGTCGTTGCGGAACTTCACGCCGATCAGGCAGGCCGAGGAGGTGTAGATGGTCAGCTCGGCGAAGAAGTCGAGCAGGTCGATCTCGCCCTCGTCACCCCAGCGCGCCAGCATCCGCTGCACCTCACGGGCGATGGTGGCGGCGTGCCCGCGCATGTGTTCGGCGCGCAGCGCCTGGTTGTGCAGCATCTCCTTGCGGCGTTCCGGGCTGGCGTCGAAGACGACGCCCTCGCCGAAGATCGGCTTCATGAAGGGGTAGGCGGCGGCCTGGTCGAGGTCGTCGTCGCCGGAGCGGAAGAAGAACTCGTTGGCCTCCGCGCCCGACAGCAGGATGACCTGGCGCCCGGCCAGGTCGAACGAGCCGACGTCGCCGCACTCCGCGCGGACCCGGCGCATCAGCCCGATCGGGTCGACGCGGAACTCCTCCAGATGACCGTGCTCGTGGTCGCCTCCGGATACCCGACGTGGTTTCACCAGAGTCATTGGAAATCCTTCCCCAGATAAGTGTCCAAGTTTTATGATGGACACGTGTCTGGACAGTACTACGGTTAGCGAGCGTCCGGCAAGCCGCGGACCGCGACCGTAGTCGGATGCCAGGGCCGCGGGTGTGCCGCCGTCGCGCACAGCCCGTGACGAGAAGTGATCGGTGGTTTCGAATGAGTTTCGGCAGCCAAACCGTGCTGGTGACGTGGCGGTTACTGCGGTTGAAAGTCGCCGGAGCGGCGTTGCTCCTGCTCATCGTCGCGGTGGTCGCGGTCGCCGCGTCGATGTACGCCGGACGTTTCCGCTCGACGGTGGCCGTCACCGTCGAGACGCCCCGCTCCGGTCTGGTGCTCGACAGCGATGCCAAGGTGCGGATGCGCGGCGTGGAACTCGGCAAGGTGAGCGCCGTCGAGTTCCGCGGCGACCGGGCGCGTCTGCGCCTCGAGCTGGATGCCGAACTGCTGCGGCTGGTGCCCGCCAACGCGACGGTGGACATCCGCTCGACCACCGTATTCGGGGCCAAGTACGTGAATTTCGTGGTGCCGAGCGCTCCTTCGCCGACACCGCTGCGCCCCGGCTCGACGATCCGCGCCGAATCCGTCACCGTCGAATACAACACGCTGTTCCAGCGTCTGAGTGATGTGCTGGCGAAAGTCGAACCGGGCGAATTGAACGCCACCCTCGCCGCCTTGGACACGGCGTTGCAGGGGCGTGGCGACCGGCTGGGCGATCTGCTCGCTCGTTCGGACGACTACCTGCGGCAGATCAACCCGAGCCTGCCCGCGCTGCGGCGGGACCTGTCCGCTGCGGGCCAGGTCACCGGGCTCTACGCCGATACCGCCCCCGACCTGCTGCGCGCGGCCTCCGACGCCACCACGATCAGCGGGACGCTCGGTCAGGGTGCGGAAGACCTGGACGCCGTGCTGCTCAACCTCGTCGGGTTGGCCGACACCACCCGGACGGCGCTGACCGAGAACGAGCAAGGACTCACCGCTGTGCTCGCGACCCTGCGGCCGACCAGCTCACTGCTCGAGATCTACTCGCCCGTGGTGTATTGCGTAGTCGTCGGCATCGCGAAAGCCCTTCCCGCGGCGGAGGCCATCATCGGCGGATACAAACCCGGAGCCATCTTCAATGCCAGCTTCATGTACGGCGCGCAGCCCTACAAATATCCTGGCGACCTGCCGAAGGTTAACGCGACCGGCGGGCCGCGCTGTGCCGGGATCCTCGACCGGGTGCCGGATAGCCACGCCGACTACGTGGTCACCGACACCAACGAAGGCGCGCCCTTCACGCCGTCCATGGCGGTCGTACTCAACGCTCCCAAAGTCTTTCAGATCCTTTTCGCCGGTATGCCCGGAGTGCCACGCTAGTCGACGGCGGCCGCTTCCGGTTCGGTGGTGGGTCCGCGCAGGACGGTGCGCGGATCGCCGTTGCCGGTGACCCGGCCGTCCTGTAGTAGCAGGCAGTGGTCGGCGCGCAGGGCATCCTCGTGCCGGTGCGTGGCGTGCACGACCGTCACGCCCTGCGCTCCGACGTGGCGGATGGCGTCGGAGATCTCCCGCCGCGCCGCCGAGTCCAGACCGGTGGTCGGTTCGTCGAGCAGCAGCAGATCCGACTCCTGGGCGAGTGCCTGTGCGAGCATCGCCCGTTGGCGCTGGCCTCCGGAGAGACTGTCGAGTCGGCGATCGGCCAGGTCGGCGATGGCCATCCGGTCGAGGCACGCGCGCACGATGGCCCGATCCGCCCGGGTGAGGCGCCGCCATGCGCCGCGGTGCGCCCAACGCCCCATGGTGACCGTTTCGCGGACGGTGATCGGCAAGGTTGCCGGAACGCCGCTGTGCTGCACGACGAACGCCGGTCGCCGCAGATGTCGTCGGCGCACGGTTCCCGCGCTGGGTGTGACGACGCCCGCCAGGACGCCGAGCAGGGTGGATTTGCCCGACCCGTTGGGTCCGACGAGTGCGGTCACCCGGCCGCCCGGGATGGTGGCGGTGAACTCGCGCAGGACCGGATGCCCCCGGTAACCGGCCGTCACCTCGGCGATATCGACAGCTGGCGGCATGTAACTCCCAACCACTCATTGAAATGAAAACCGTTATCATTGTAGAGTGCTGCGTTATGGAGTGGTTGGCCCCGTTCGAGGTTTCGTTCGTGCAGCGGGCGTTGTGGGGCGGATTGCTCGTGTCGTGTCTGTGCGCTCTGGCGGGGACGTGGGTGGTGTTGCGCGGCATGGCTTTTCTCAGCGACGCGATGGCGCACGGCATGCTGCCAGGCGTCGCGATCGCCGCGCTGCTCGGCGGAAACCTGTTGCTGGGCGCGGCATTCAGCGCCGCGGCGATGGCCGTCGGCGTCTCGGTGCTCGGCCGTGGGACGCGATTCGCCGCCGACACCGGGATCGGGCTGCTGTTCGTCGGGATGCTGTCGGCGGGCGTGATCATCGTGTCGCGTTCGCCCTCGTTCGCGGTCGACCTGACCGGCTTTCTCTTCGGTGACGTACTCGCCGTCGGAGAACGTGACCTGTGGTACCTGGTCGCGGCCACGGTTCTCGCGGCGGTGATCTCGGTGCTGGGCTACCGGGCATTCGTCGCGCTGACCTTCGACCCGCGCAAGGCGCACACCCTCGGATTACGGCCTCGCCTGGCGAACGTGGCGCTGATCGCTCTGCTGACCCTGGCGATCGTCGCGTCGTTCCACATCGTCGGCACATTGTTGGTCTTCGGTCTGCTCATCGCGCCGCCCGCGGCGGCCGTCTACTGGGTGCATCGCATCCCGGCGATCATGCTCGCCGCCGCCGCGCTCGGGGCGGTGGCCACCTTCGCCGGGCTGCTGATCTCGTGGCACGCGCACACCGCCGCCGGGGCGACCATCGCGGCGACGGCCGTCGCGCTGTTCTTCGTCTCGGCGCTGTCGTCCTGGGTGCGTGATCGGATCCGGTCCTCGCGCGGGACGCCGAAACCACTGGCCGTGCTCCTGGTACTCGCCACGATGACGCCCTTGATCGGTTGCGGGACAGGCGATTCCACCGGCCCTCCGGAGACGCCGCCGCACGGTTATGTGGCGGGCGCGCAGGAGGCCGACGAGGCGCAGCCGCGTCTGGTCGTGGTCGACAGCGGGACCGGCGCGGTGCGGGTGGTCGACCTCGTCACCGCGGACGTCATCGATCTCGGCCGAGCGGAAGGCGTCGGCCGCGTGACCGCCGATGGGCGCTACGCCTTCTTGTCCGCCCGCGACGGGGTGCGGATCGTGGACGCGGGCGCATGGACGGTCGATCACGGCGATCACGTGCACTACTACCGGGCACCCGTCCGCGATCTGGGCGCCCTCGCCGGTGGCCCGGTGTCGGCCGCGTATGCCGACAGTGCGGTGACCGCACTGGTTTCCGACGCGGGTGGCACAGCGCTGCTGGATCGGTCCGCGCTGGGCGCGGGGTCGCGACAAGAGCGCGGCGTGATCGCCGACGGAGCCGCCGTGCCATACGCTGAGCACCTGCTGGTGGCCGTGCCCGCCCGGGACCGGATCGAGGTTCGTGCCCGAGACGGAGCGCCCGCCTCGGTCCTCGCCCAAGAGTGTCCGCGTCCGCATGGCTCGGCGGTGACCAGGCGTGGTGTCGTCTTCGGTTGCGCCGACGGCGCGTTGGTGGTGACGGCCCGGAACGCGGTGTTCAGCGGCGAGAAGATTCCCTATCCGCACAGCACCTCCGACGGCGACCGCGCGACCGCGTTCTTCCACCGCGCCGGCAGCGCGACGCTGGTGGCGAAGGCGGGCCTGCGCGGGGTGTGGGTGCTCGACGTCCGGCGCAAGTCCTGGACCGCGGTGGACACCGGTCCGGTGGTCGCGGCGAATACCGCGGGCGAGGGCGCGCCACTGCTGGTCCTCACCGCGGACGGCCTGCTGCACAGTTACGACGCCGTGTCCGGACGGGAGACCGCCGCGGCCCGACCGTTCACCGCGCCGGTGCTCGACGGCGCACCCGCGCCGCTGATCCTCGTCGACGAGCACCGCGCCTACCTCAACGATCCCGCGGCGCGAGCGATCCACGAGATCGACTACGCCGACAACCTGCGTGCCGCACGAACCTTCGGCCTCGACATCGTGCCCACGGCGATGGTGGAGACCGGCCGATGAGACGTGCCGCTCACTGGTGCGCGCTGTTCGCCGTCGCCCTGCTCGCGCTCACCGCATGCTCGAACGCCGACGCCGATCGCGACGGAGTCGTCGTCACCACCAACATCCTCGGCGATCTCACCCGCGCCATCGCGGGGGACGCGGTCGAGGTCACCGTGCTCATGCCGGCGAACGCGGACCCGCACTTCTTCGCCCTCTCCGCCCAGCAGGCGGCCCGGCTCGAACGCGCGAGCCTGATCGTCTACAACGGTCTCGGCCTCGAGGAGAGTGTGCTGCGCAACGTCGAGGCGGCCGAGAGATCCGGAGTGGCAGGGGTATCCGTCGGCGCGGCGATCGATCCGATCGACTACTCCACGGACGACGCGGACGGCAGGCCGGATCCCCACTTCTGGACCGACCCGCGCCGGGTGCGCAAGGCGGTGGAAGTCATCCGGGACCGGATCATCGAGCAGGTCGACGGCGACGACGCCGCGACCGTGCGGATCGAAGCCGACCGCTACCTCGCCGAACTCGACCGGCTCGACCGCTGGATGACCGAGCGGTTCGCGACCATCCCCGCCGAGCGGCGGAAGCTGGTCACCAACCACCACGTCTTCGGTTACCTGGCACAGCGATTCGGCTTCGAAGTGGTCGGCGCCGTGATACCGGGCGGGACCACGCTCGCCGCACCGAGCCCGTCGGATCTCTCCGCCCTCGCCGGAGCAATCCGGGCCGCCGGGGTGGGCGCGATCTTCGCCGACTCCTCGCAGCCGGACCGTCTGGCCCGTGTGCTCGCCGAGCAAGCCGGTGTGCACGTGCAGGTGATCTCGCTGTATTCGGAGTCGCTCACCGAACCCGGCGGCGGCGCCGGCACCTACCTGGAAATGATGCGGGCCAACACCGAATCGATCGTGCGCGGCTTGGCCGCTGCCCAGCACCCGAACACCAGATGAAGACGGAGTAACTCATGCCCGTTCGGTCACGAACCACGAAATCGTCGGCCCTGATCGGCCTGCTGACCGTAGTGCTCGCCGGTTGCGGCGCCGACACCGCTTCCGAACATGACGCCCCGCGGATCGCCGAACCCGTCGCGATCACCTACGACGGCGGGATCCACGTACTGGACGGCGCCACCCTCGAACTCGCGGACACGGTCGAACTCGACGGCTTCAACCGGCTCAACCCGGCGGGCGACGACCGCCACCTGATCGTCTCGACGAAAGAAGGCTTCCGCGTCTTCGACGCCGTCGCAGGCGAATTCACCGGCATGGAGTTCCCCGGCCCCCATCCCGGGCACGTGGTCCGGCATGCCGGGCGGACCGTGTTGTTCAGCGACGGCACCGGTGAAGTCGTCGCGTTCGACCCGGCCGATCTCGCCGAAGGCGCGCCGAAGACCGCCACCTACCGCGCGGCCGCCCCGCATCACGGCGTCGCGATCGAACTCGCCGACGGTGAACTCGTCCTCACGCTCGGCACCGAGGAGAAACGGACCGGCATCGTGGTACTCGACGAGAACCGCACCGAGAAGGCGCGCAGCGAGGACTGCCCCGGCGTGCACGGTGAGGCGACCGCCGCGGGCGAGGCCGTGGTCCTCGGCTGTGAGAACGGCGTGCTCGTCTACCGCAACGGGGCGATCACCAAGGTGGCAGGCCCGACCGAGTACGGCCGGATCGGCAACCAGGCGGGCAGCGAGACCTCGCCCGTCGTCCTCGGCGACTACAAGCAGGACAAGGATGCCGAACTCGAACGCCCGCAGCGTGTCTCGTTGATCGACACGGTCACCGGCACGCTGCGGCTGGTCGATCTGGGCACCAGCTACACCTTCCGCTCGCTGGCCCGCGGCCCACACGGCGAAGCCCTGGTCCTCGGCACCGACGGCCGCATCCACGTGATCGATCCCGTCGCGGGCGCTGTCGTGCGCACGATCCCCGTGACAGGTTCCTGGCAGGAACCGCTGGAATGGCAGAAGCCGCGACCGGCGCTGTTCGTCCGCGGCGACGTCGCCTACGTCTCGGAACCCGCCGCGAAGCAGGTCCACCGCGTCGACCTCGCCACCGGAGCGAAGACCGCGAGCGTCACGCTGCCGAGCACACCGAATGAAGTGAGCGGTGTGGTCGGGCACTGACGCCGGATTCTCCTCGATGGGGACGGAGGAAGATGGCCGCGCCGGACCACGCCCCCGGCCATCCGACGCCGCACTCTGCTGACCGCGGCGGCGCTCCGCGGATCTCGTGTCAGCGCCCACCGTCGCACCGGCCTTCCCGCCGGAGGTGATCGATGGGCCGCGTCTGCGCATACCCGCGCGGGACTATCTGCTGTTGCGGGGCCCGCTCGGCCAGGTAGGGCAGGGGGGAGCCGCGGACCTGCTCCCGGGCTGGTCGCGGACGATCAACAGCCCGAATCTCATCTGGCCCGCCGACGGGGCGTGGTTCGTTGCGACCGAGACCGACCTGCCCTGGACCGGCATCGCGGGCAGCGCCGCGCTGATCGAGGCCCTGCGGGACGACGCGGAACTGGACGTCGAGGAGACCGTGCGTCGGGCGATCGGCCCTGCTGGCGGGAGGGCACATGAACGCTCCGTAGCCGTCGAGGCGCGATCCCCGGCGCGACCGCCGCTACGGTGGGTTGGCATGGACACTGCTGCGCTCGCCGTGCCGGAGTCGGCGCGCGTTCTTCCGGTGTCGGCGCTGGGCCGCGTCCGGAGGATCGCGAAGGCACAACCGGTGGTCGTCGTGGCCGGATGCCTGGTCGTGGTGCAGCTGGCCGTCCGCTGGTGGGTGGCCGACAGCGGCTTCTTCTATTGGGACGATTTCATCCTGGTCGGCCGGGCGGCCCGCTACGGGCTGTGGTCCACCGATCTGCTGCTGTACGACCACGACGGGCACTTCATGCCGTTGGCCTTCGTCACGGCCTGGGCGGTGAACGCGGTCGCGCCGCTGGTCTGGGCGGGACCGGTGACGGTGCTGCTGCTCATGCAGCTGGGGGCGTCGGTAGCCGTGGTGCGCATGCTGCTGCTCATCGTGGGCCCCCGGTGGCCGCTTCTGATTCCGCTGGTCTTCTATCTGTTCTGCCCCCTGACGATCCCGGCTTTCGCATGGTGGGCCGCCGCTCTCAACGCACTGCCGCTGCAATTCGCCCTCGCCTGGGTGATCGGGGACGCGGTGTCGCTGGTGCGGAGCGGCCGCCGCCGATACGCGCTGTCCGGCGTCGCGGTGCTCGTGGTGGCGTTGCTGTTCTTCGAGAAGTCGGCGGTCGTGCCGTTCGTCGCGTTCGCCGTGACTGCGCTGGTCCGCCATGTCGACGGCGGCGAGTCCCCGATTCGTGTGGTGGCGCGGCGGGGCGCGGCGCTGTGGATCGGATCGTCCGCGGTCCTGGGCTTCTGGACCATCGCCTATCTCGCGGTGGTCGCAGGGCCGGGACTGCCCGACGACTGGGACGAGTTGCGCGACCTGCTGCCCGGCGCGGCCTCCCTGGGGATCGTGCCCGCGCTGTCCGGCGGTCCGTGGGTGTGGGAGCGGTGGCTGCCGTCGACGCCGTGGGCGGATCCCCCCGGCTGGGCGGTGGTAGCGGCCTGGCTGGCGCTGGGCGCGGTGGTGGCGCTGTCGATGCGCACCCGGCAGCGGATCGGGGCGGTGTGGCTGACGGCCGCCGTCTACGTCGTGATCGCTCAGCTGGCCGTCGCGTTGGCTCGTGGCGGACCGAACACCGCGGGGGAGTTGATGCAGTCGCTGCGCTACTTCGCCGACTCGGCGGTGATCGCGGCGGCCGCGGGCGCGCTCATGGTGCGGGCTCGCCCCCGGCCGTCCCGGAATCCGCGGCGCATCGGGCTTCCCGTCCGGCAGCTGACGGTCGCGGTGACAGCGGTGTTCGTCGCGAGCAGTCTCTGGTCCACCTGGACATTCGTGCGATCGTGGCGGGTCGGTCCGTCCGAAACGTATGTCACCAACGTGAAATCGGCACTGCGCGCATGGGACGGCGCGCCCCTGCTCGAGCAGGAGGTGCCGTGGAACGTGTTGAATCCGATGGCCTATCCGCAGAATCTGACCAGCAGCGTGCTGGCGTCCGTGGCCGCCCCCGGCACGTTCGCGGTCGCGACACCGCACTTGCGGATGATCACCGACGACGGTGCGATCGTCGACGCGGCGGTCTGGTGGAACCGGGCCATCCTCCCCGGACCGGAGCCCGGCTGTGGCTACCGCGTCGACGGAACAAGGCCGGTGTTCCCGCGTCTCGACGGCCCCCTGCTCGCGAACAAGTGGACCGCGCAAATCAATTACGTGGCCAGTCGTGATGGCCGGATCAGCGTCGCCCTGGAACACGGTGAAGCGGAGTCGGCGCCGGTCCGGAAGGGACTGAACACCGTGTTCGTCCGCCTCGTCGGCAGCGGCTCGGCACTGCGAATCTCCGCCGAGACACCGGGGCTAGACCTGTGCCTCGGCGTCGGCCCGGTCGGCGTCGCGTCGTACGACAACTGAGCTCCGACCGGATCGCGGAGACCTCCGCCATTCGATCTTCAGCGGCTCCGAAGCCGATCATCTCCGCTGAGGGCGGTCTTCCGAGGCGGTTCGTCTCCGCGCATGCGCGCGTCGACAGGTGATTCTCTCCACGATACTGACTAATTCGTCATTTACTCTTGACGACAATTTCATCGTAGCTGATGATTTCATCGAATGCCGTCCGGTGGTGCTGAGAAGCACCGGCGGACCGGTCCGTTTCCCCGTCCGGACGAGTGAGGACTCTCATGACCGATTCCCGATTCCGCAGGAAGACGAGCAGGCGCCGCGCCTTGGGCGGCGTCGTCGCCGGGACGCTCGGCGTGGCCGCGACAGCGGCGATCGCTCGAGCGAACCCGGCGCGCACCGGGCAACCTGCGCCGTCGGGTACCTACCGGATCGACCTGCACGCCCACTTCCTGCCACCGGACTACCGTGCGGCGCTGCTCGACCACGGTCACGTCACCATCGGCGGATACCCGACGCCGGATTGGTCCCCGGAACAGGCGCTGGCGTTCATGGACTACTACGGGATCCAGGCGCAGGCGCTGTCGGTGTCCGACCCCGGCGTGTCGTTCCTGCGTGGCAAGGAGGCGAACGACCTGGCCCGCTACTGCAACACGTATGCCGCAAGGCTGTTGCAAACGCATCCGAAGCGATTCGGCGCCTTCGCGGTGCTGCCGATGCCCGACGTCGCCGCCTCCGTCGCGGAAGCCGTCTACGCGCTGGATGAACTGCACCTCGACGGTGTGGTGTTGCTGTCCGCCTACGACGGCGTCTACCTCGGTGATCCGCGTTTCGAGCCGTTGCTGATCGCGCTGAACCAACGCAGCGCCTATGTCTTCGTGCATCCGGCCGCCATCCCCGCCGAGGCCAAACCGAAGCTGCCGCTGCCGGACTTCCTCGAAGAATTCACCTTCGACACCACGCGCGCGGCGACCTTGATGATGGCCACCGGCACGACGCAGCGCTACCCGAACATCCGTTTCCAGCTCGCGCACGCGGGCGGGACACTTCCGTTCCTGTCCCACCGCGTCAGCGTCGCGTCGCAAACGGTGCTCGGCGAACTGTGGCCCGACGATCTGCCCAGGCCGTCGGTGCTCGACACGCAACGCCAGATCGCGAACTTCTACTACGACACCGCGCTCAGCGGATCGGCCGCGGCGATGGCGAGCGTGCTCGCCGTCGGGAAGCGCGAGCACGTCGTCTTCGGTTCCGACTGGCCCTTCAGCGCGCTCACCCTGCCGCAGACCGGCACGCACGATCCGGCCCCCGGACTCAGCGACATCTTCGACGCGGACCAGCGGATGGAGGTCGAGCGGATCAATCCGCTGCGGCAACTGCCCCGCTTGGCCGCGGCGATCGACGCGTGAGCGCCTGCCACTCGCGATCGACGACGCGCAGGGTTTCCCGGCGAAACTCCGGACCACGATTTCGGGATGTCCGCGCGCACGGGTGAAGATAACCAGCAGTTCGCCGAATACGTCCGCGCCGCCGAGCAGTCTTTTGTCCGCCGCGAGAGGAGCCGGTTCCATGGCAGCGAAACCCACGCGGATCCGTACCTGGATCCGACCCCTTGTCGTCGTCACGCTGCTCATGGCGTTGCTATCGGTGATGTATCTCGGGTACGTCGTCAACCCCGAAAAGAATCTGCACGACTTGCCGCTCGCCGTCGTGAACCAGGATGCGGGCGACACACTCGCCGGGAAACCGGCCAACGTGGGCAACCAGATCACCGCGGCGCTCACCGCGAACATCCCGGCCGACAAGGTCGACCTGCGCGTCATCGGCATCACCGAAGCGCAGTTGCTGATGCGCGACGGCAAGATCTACGGCGCGATCGTCATCCCGAGTGATTTCACCAAGCGGCTCGCGATCCTCGGCGCTTCCGGTGTGGTATCCGGAAAGGTCGACCGGCCGGTGATCACCGTGCAGACCAATCCGCGCACCGGCACCTACGCCACACAGATCACGCTTCGTATCGCCGAACAGGCACTGGGCGCGGTCAACACCACGGTCGGACAGCAGCTCACCGCCGCGGTGGACGAACAACTGCGGTCCTCCGGCGGACCCGCGCCGCAGTTGGCCGGAGCCAGCCAGTTGCTGCTGGCCGAGCCGATCGACGTGGTGATCGCGCCGTATCGTCCACTGCCCGAAGGCACCGGCGGCGGGTTGTCGGCCTTCTTCTACACGCTGCTGATCCTGCTGGCCGGATTCACCGGCGCCATGATCATCCACACCATGGTGGACGCTTCGCTCGGATTCACGCCGACCGAGTACGGGCCGTGGTATGTGCACTATCCGCCCACTCCGATCTCCCGGCTGCGCACATTGCTGCTGAAATGGGGCGTGCTCGCCGTCGCCGCGCCGATCGTGTCCGGTGTGTTCCTCGGCGTCGGGACGGCTTTGGACATGCCCATCGACAAAGCCTTGCTGCTGTTCCTCTATTCCACGTTCGCCATCCTCGCCGTGGGCGTCACCGCGCTGTCGATACTCGCCGCCTTCGGCGCCGCGGGCATGCTCGTCAACCTGATCCTGTTCATCGTGCTGGGGTTGCCCTCGGCAGGCGGAACCGTGCCCATCGAGGCGACGCCTACGTACTTCGCCTGGCTGTCCACATTCGAGCCGATGCATCAG
This sequence comes from Nocardia sichangensis, assembly GCF_047200615.1. Lineage (NCBI taxonomy): Bacteria > Bacillati > Actinomycetota > Actinomycetes > Mycobacteriales > Nocardiaceae > Nocardia > Nocardia sichangensis. The sequence continues at coordinate 40,899 of NZ_JBJZOK010000038.1, read as the reverse complement.
GTCTTCCTCGGCGTCCGCGCGATCCTGTACTTCGAGGCCAGAGCCGCGGCGGGCCTGGAACGCGGTGTCTGGATGGCGCTACTCGGCCTGGTCATCGGCTTGTGCTCCGGTGCTGCGGTGACGGCGTTCTACGACCGGAAAGGATTGACGCGCACCGCGAATCGCGGCACCACATCCTAGGGCGGCCGGATCTTCTCCGGCGCTCGCTCAGTTCTGCGCGACGGCGGCCTCGGCCGCGGCCTGGGCGCGCGACAACGCTTCCGGCACCGGAATCCGGCCGAGATACATTTCGGCGAAAATCGGGTCGAGGGCGCGGAGCGCGGCCGAGAAACCCGGTCCGCCACCAGAGGAGATGCGCGGGCCGCGGAGTACGCCGAAGAAGGGGGAGACCTCCACGCCCTTCCCTGCCCAGTAGTCGCGATAGCGCTGCTGTTCGGACACGACTGCCGGGATGGCGCCGCCGCCCTCGGCCAGGTGGCGGTTGCCCGCGCCGCTGCCGAGCCAGGCCAGCACCCGGCGCACCGCGTCGGGATGCCGGGTGGCCGCGTTACCCGCGACGCCGATCGCGTTGTTCGTGCTCACCCGTCCCGCCGGGCCCGCGGGCAGCAGCGCGACGCCCCACTCGAAGCGGGCCTGTTCGGAGATTTGCGCGAGATTGAATGTCCCGGACTGCAGCAGCGCCAATTTGCCCTGTAAGAAAGCGTTCTTCGCGAAGTCGGGATTGGTGTTGGTGTCCGCGGGCGATGGCGCGAGTCCGTCGGCGATCAACCGCACCAGATAGTCGAACGCCGCCACGCCCTGCGGGCTGTCGAAGACGAAATTGTCGTGGTCGTCTTGGAAGCGCGCTCCGTTCGAGCCCAGATAGGGTAGTTCGATGGACTGGAAGTCGTGACCCGCGTTGTACGCCCACGGCGTGACCGCCGCCAGTCTGCGCAGCAGTGGGCGCAGGGTGTCGTCGCCGCCGGGACTCCACCGCATCGCGGTCAGCTCGGCGGGATCGATGTGCGCGGCCGCGAGCAGGTCGCGGTTGTAGTACACCGCGGTTCCGGCATCGACGAATTGCGGTACAGCCCAAAGCTTCCCGTCGCGCGTGTACTGCGCGACCGCCGAGGGGTCCCAGGCACTCGCGGCCTCGGGACCGAGCGTCGCCCCGATGTCGAGCAACCGCCCGGCATCGGCGTAGTCCTCGTACAGATTGGTCCAGAACAGATCGTCGGCGGTGCCACCGGCCACGTCCAAGCGGAGTTTCTGCCGATACGACGACCACGGCACCACCGTGATCCGTACTGCGAGGTCCGGATTCGCCCGCTCGAACTCCGCGAGCGACGCCTGGTAGGCGGGTACCAGACTCTCGTCCCAGATCCGCAACCCCACCACGGTGCGGCCGGACCCGTCGCCGTCACGGCCGAGCCACAGGGCCGCCGCGACCAGCAGTGCCGCGGCGAGTGCGAGGGCGAGCACCACGCGGGTCGATGTCCTCATTTCACCCCTGTCCACGCGATCGAGCGCAGCACCTGCCGCTGGCAGATCACGAACAGCACCACCAGCGGCGCGATGGCCAGCGTCGTGGCCGCCATCACCAGGGTCCACTGCGCGTTGTAGCGGGTCTGCAGATTCGCCGTCGCCACCGTCAGCACCTGCCACGAGCGGCCGCTGCTCGCGACCAGCGGCCACATGAAATTGTTCCACTGCGAGACGATCGTGATGAGCGTCAAGGTCGCCAGCACCGGCCTGCTCATCGGCACCATGACGTGCACGATGATGTCGAGGGTGTTCGCGCCGTCGAGCCGCGCCGCGCCGATCAGCTCCTGCGGAATCGCCCGAAAGTACTGACGCAGCAAAAAGACCGCGTACGGCGATCCGAACACGAACGGCAGCACCAGCGCCCAGAAGGTGTTCAGCAGGTCCAGGCGCGCGAACATCAGGTACAGCGGGATGAGAGTCACCATCGGCGGCACCATCATGGTGCCCAGATACACCCAGAAGAGCGCGTCGCGTCCCGGGAAATCGGTGCGGGCGAACGCGTATGCCGCCAGCACCGAAGTGATCAATTGGCCGCCGGTGATGAACACCGTCATCAACGCGGTCACCAGCACCGCACGCCCGAAGCCGTAGTCCAGTACGGTCCGGAAATTGTCGGCGGTGACCGGATGCGGCAGGGCCAGCGGCGACCCGGTCGCGAACTGGCCGGGTGTCTTCACGGCGGTGAGCGCGCTGAGCAGCAGGGGCGCCACGGTCAGCAACGCTCCGGCCGAGAGGATCGCGTAGGCGGCCGCCGAACGTAGGCGATCAGAGCTCATAGGTGGTCCGATCCCGGAAGTAGCGGTGCTGCGCCACGGTGATCGCGAACATGACCGCGAACACCACGAGCGCCATGACGGCGGCGCGGCCGGGCCGTGCGGCGTCGAATGCCTCGGTGAAGATCCGCATCGCGAGCACATCGGTGCGGTCGCCCGGTCCGCCCTTGGTCAACGCGTACACGGTGTCGAAGGTCTGGAAGGCGGTCAGTACGCCGGTGACCAATACGAAGAACATGGTGGGCCGCAGTAGCGGCAGGATCAGCCAGCGGATCCGGCGCCAGCCGGTGGCCCCGTCCAGCGCACCGGCGTCGAGGATCTCGTCCGGGATCGCGCGGATTCCGGCCACGAAGAACAGCGCCACGTAACCGAAGTTCGCCCACACGCTCACCGCGGCCACCGACGGCAGCGCCAGCGCCGGATCCGAGAGCCATTCGACGCGCAGGCCGAGCGCGGCGTTGACGGCGCCACCGGTGGGAGCGAACATCCACTGCCACACCACACCCACCGCCACCGGCGCGCACATCCACGGCAGCGCGTACATGACCCGGAGACTCGTCGCGCCGCGCCGCCGGGCCAGCAATGCCGCGACCGCGAAACCCAGCACCGTCTGAGCGGGCACCACGATCGCGGTCAACGCCAGCGTCACCAGCAGGGCGTGGCCGAACGCGGCGTCGCCGAGCACCGACCGCCAGTTGCGCAGTCCGACGAACTCCATCGGTCCCAACAGGTTCCAGCTGTGCAGACTGAGCCAGGCCACCACCAGAATCGGCAGCACCAGGAACGCGCCGACACCGATCAGGCTCGGCAGCAAGAGAACATAGCTCGTCATGCCGCGACGAGCCCCACGCCGATTCATGTGCTGCGACGTTACCGCCCCCGCCCGCCCCGGCACGGCGGGCGGGGGCGGGTCGTCAGTTGGTCGGGCCGCCCGCCACGTAGATCACCTGGCCGGAAACGAAACCGGCGCCCTCGCTCACCAGGAACGAGGCGGTGTGCGCGATGTCCTCGGGCGTGCCGACGCGCTGCACGGGAATCTGCGTGGCGGCGGCCTTCTGGGAGTCCTCGAAGGAGACGCCGACGCGCGCGGCGGTGGCGGCGGTCATGTCGGTGACGATGAACCCGGGAGCGATGGCGTTGGCCGTGACGCCGAACTTGCCCAGCTCGAACGCCAAGGTCTTGGTGAAGCCCTGCAAACCGGCCTTCGCCGCCGAATAGTTCACCTGGCCGCGATTGCCGAGCGCCGAAGTGCTGGACATGTTGACGACCCGTCCCCACTTCTGCTCGACCATGTGCTTCTGCACCGCGCGGGTGAGCAGGAAGGCGCCGCGCAGGTGCACGTTCAGCACCGCGTCCCAGTCGTCGACGCTCATCTTGAACAGGAGGTTGTCGCGCAGGATGCCCGCGTTGTTCACGACGACGGTCGGCGCCCCCAGCTCGTTCTCCAGCTGCGCGACGGCGGCGGCCACCGACTCCTCGTTCGACACGTCGGCGCCGAGCGCGACGGCTCGGCCGCCCGCCTCGGTGATCGCGCCGACCGTGTCGGCGCAGGCCGCCGCGTCGAGGTCGAGCACGCCGACCCGAAGACCGTCCGCGGCTAAGCGCTTGGCGATCGCCGCGCCGATCCCTCGTGCGGCGCCGGACACTACTGCAACTCGCTCGCCCATGAGCGCGTCCCTTCGTCGATCGGATGTCGGATCGAATCAGTCTTACCGCACCGGTCCGCCGTGGCCGGGAGGCGGATCGGTCGCCGGATCGGCGCCGGGGAATTAACACCGACCTCGAGCGGAAGGCTTGCCCGGCTCTCGACCCGGATGCTTCGATCGGCACGTGACCGAGCAGAACGAGGTTCCCCGTATCGTCAGCGCCAGCCGTGAGATCAACGCGAATCCCGCGGAGATCTTCGAGCTCATCGCCGATCCCGCCGAGCAGCCGCGCTGGGACGGCAACGACAACCTGGCCGAGGCCGCGGCGGGGCAGCGGGTGCGAGAAGCCGGAGCGGTGTTCAGCACCACCCTGACCAACGGGGCTGTGCGCGACAACCACGTGGTGGAGTTCACCGAGGGCAGCCGCATCGCGTGGCATCCGTCGGAACCGGGCAAGCAGCCGCCCGGCCACCTCTGGCGCTGGGAACTGGAGCCGGTGGGTGAGGGCCGCACCCTGGTCACCCACACCTACGACTGGACGTCGCTCACCGACGAGAAGCGTCAGGTCCGGGCGCGCGCGACCACCGCGGACAAGCTGTCGGCCTCCCTCGACCGGCTCGCCGAACTGGCCGAGCAGCAAGCGGTTTCGTCGCAGCGGTAGTCGGCGTCGTCGTCCGGTCGCCGAATGTCGTGGCCTCGGAACACCCACGCAGGGCCACCGCGATGCGGCCCGGCCCAGTCGCGCCGGAGCCGTATCGAGTGTGGTGCCTCAACGGTGGTGAGAGCACGCACGATGCGGTGGTTCAGGGCTGAGACACGGCCGGACCGGTGACCCGGCGACACAGGCCGCCGTCGCGGTAGTCGCCGGGCGCATCTCAGCGTGGTGCCTGCTCTCGGGACAGCAGCAAGCCGATGAGGCCGACTTCCTGTCCCTGGGTGCTGATCATGTCGCGGGCGATCTGTTCGACCATGCCGCCGTTCAGCCGGCGATCCGCCGCCTGCGCCATCTGGATGCCGCCGTAGTGGTGGCGCTGCATCAGGCGCAGGAAACCGGTCGCAGCCTCGGCGCCGCGCGCGGCGCCGAGCGCGTCGAGTTCGTCCTGGCTCGCCATGCCGGGCATCGTCGCGTGCCCGGCGGTCGCGTAGTGCTCGTGGTCGGCCTCCGCGTGCATCCACGCCATCGGGTGCGGATTGGTCACCGCGAGCCGGGCCATGCGCAGCCAGCCGAGCATCATGCCGATCTCGGTGCGCTGGGTGTCGGCGATCTGTTGTGCCAGCGCGCGCACCGCCGGGTCGGCCCCGCCGTCTAGTCGCTGGACCAGGAGCAGCGCCTGATTGTGGTGCGCGATCATGTCCTGGACGAAACCGGTTTCGGTGCTGTCCAGCAGCGGTGCGGCGGTGCTGTCCGCGCCGACCGCCAACGGCCGCAGCGCAGCGCCCGCCACCAGCAGCAGCACCGCGAAGGCGGCGAGCGTGGCCGCCCCGAGCCACCGGCGGCGGATCATGATCCCGTGGTCGAACGCTGGTCGGCAGGCGGCGTGTACACGTTCCGGTCCACTTCCAGCGCCAAGAAGCCGTTGTCGGCGCAGGTGGTCCAGAGTTGGTTGCCCCGCCATTCCGGCGGCGAGAAGCACCAGTCCGTGGAGAGATCACCGAAGGCGAGCATGCCGCTTCGTTCGCTCGTCGCCTGCGTGAGGTCGAACTGGCCTTGCAGCACCGCCTGCACCACCGCGGGACCGGCCAGCACCGGAGGGCCGATGATCGACGCGAGCGCGTGCGGTGAATTCCAGAGCTCGGTGTTGCGGCCGGTGCGCGCGGGCGGGTTGTAGTAGGCGATCTCCCGGACGGCCGACGGATCCCGTACATCGAACACACGGATGCCCGAGGAGGTCCAGCTGCACGCCAGCGCCGTGGGATCGGCCGCCCGGTCCGCGGCGCAGTAATGCGTGTCGTAGGCGAACAGCGAGCCGCCCGCGGCGGAAGCCATTGCGGTGTCCTGATTCTCCGGCAGGTTGATCTCGAGTTTGATGGTCTCGACGATGCGCGGCCGGGTGGGCTCGGCGACATCGATGATCTTGACGCCGCCGGATCCGGCCTCGTTGGTGGCGAACACGTACGGCCTGCCGCCATAGGTCACGGGGATGTTGTGCTGGCTGGCCCAGCCGTCGGTCCAGGTGAGGTGCGACAGTTCGCGCACCTGCGGGCCGGGATCGCGGCGCTGCACCGCGCCGACGTCCAGAATCATCAGCCCGCCCATGTTGTTCGCCAGGTACATGAGGTTGCCGTCGGGGCTGAACCCGAATCCGTGCATGGACAGACCGGGCAGACCCTGCCACACCACGTGGGGAGCGGCGGGGTCGGTGAGGTCGACGGCACTGACCAGGCCGGGTGCGACGCCGGAACTCCAGTAGGTGTTGCCGTCGGGGGAGAACCCGCCCTCATGGGCCGTGATCGGCAACGGCATCGCCAGGTCGGTTCCCGGGCCGGGGTTGAGCAGGCGTGGATGCGCGCAGTCGGTGAGGTCGTAGACCGACAGCAGGCCCGCACCGGTCAAAGCGGGCACCCCGGTGCCGACGAGCAGTTTTCTCGTCTCGTTGACCTTCAGGCTCTCCCAGGTGCCTGCCAGCATGGCCGGTTCGGTGAGCGTGGCGGTGCGGACGGGGTTCGTGGGATCGGCGACGTCCACCACCTGGACGCCCTCTTCGGGCCCGAGCAGGTCGCCCGGGAAGAACGTGCCGATGTAGGCGCAGTGGTCGAAGGTCACCGAGTTGATGCCGCCGCCGCGGCCGCCATAGGCGCCGAGCCGGGTGACGTTGCAGCTGTAGCCCTGGCCGCTGCGGCCGCTGTCACGGTCGGCGGCGGGAACATCGCCTTGCAAACCTGTTTCGGGGGCCGAACCTGGATTGCAGACGGCGCGTGCGGCCGCGGTCGCGGCTATGGCGCCGACCTCGCGAACCTGCCCGGAGGGATCGGAATCGGTTTGGGCGGCGACGATGCCGAATGGCAGGAGAATCGCTGCGGCGCCGACGGTCACGAAGAAGCGCCGGCCCCAGCTGGTGATGGACGAAGTCATGGACGTACCGGCCCTCGGCGGTGAGGGCGCCTTTCCCGTGTGCTCGGTTACAAGTCCGGATGCGGTCTCGGACGGCTGTTGGTCGATCCCGAGCGCGTGCGGTGCGGCCGCCGCGGTGACGGCAGCGTCATCGTGTATCCGGACCACCCGATGCGGCATGGTGGCGTCGAACGAGTGTCGAATCCGGCCTGGCGCAACGGCGTCCCTACTCGCCGAGCCGGGCCGAGCCGACCCTCTCGCCATGCCGGACTGTGTTGTCCGGTTACTCGGTCAGTGTGCGTGAGATCGCCGCGCCGCGTCAATACGGCGCGGCTGTATCCGGTCGGATTACGGCATCCGTGCCGGGCCCTCCGGCGTGCTGCGGGGCGGTCGGCGATGGTCCGGTAACCTTGCCCGAATGACCTCGCCACGCCGTGTGAACAGGGGGCCGAAGGCGGCGGCCGGCAATCGGGCGGCCTTGATCCAAGCGGCGCGGGAGGTTTTCGCGGACAGTGGCTTCGACGCGCCGTTCAGCTCCATCGCGCGGGCCGCCGGCGTGGGGCAGGGCGTGCTCTACCGACACTTCCCGACCAGGGAGAGCATCGCGCTCGCGGTGTTCGAGGAGAACATCGAGGGCATCGAGGCGCTGGCGGACGATCCCGCGGTCACCGTGGACGATCTGCTGGCGATCATGGTCGATCAGATCACCACCTCGGCGGCGTTCATCGCGATGATCCATCCCGCGAACACCGACGACATGCGCCTGTTCGAGGTGGCGCGACGGCTGATCACCCTCATCGCGGAGAAGCTGGAGGATCCGCGTCAGCGCGGCACGATCAGCGCCGACATCACCACCGCGGACGTGGTCCTGGCACTGGCGATGCTGGCGGCCGTGCTGTCGAAGACCGATGCGCAGTCCAAGAAGGAGACCGCCCGGCAGGCATGGGCGTTGCTGGACCGCGCTCTGCGCGGCTGAATGGGGCGCGTCCGTGTGTGCGGCTGAACCTTCCGGCGAGGGGCGCGGTGATCCACTTCCACTGCCCACATCGGTACCGCTCGGCGGTGGTCGCCCCGAATATCGCGGACGTCGTGCGCTGGACCGGTGGGTGGCTGTTCGATCGAACCGTCGCGGGATGGGAGGTCACGGTGCTGGTGGCCGGTCAGGCGGATATCCGTCCGCTGCGCATCCTGGGGGCGACGGTGCTCGACCTCGAACAGTTCTCGGCCGCGCCGGTGCGTGAGACGTGGCCGCAGGCGGTCGCCGTCGCCGCCGGGACGTATCGGTCCGACAGCCGGGTTCGTGACGGCGTGCTCGACTGTCTCGACCGCGGGCTCACCGAGGTGACGATGTGGGGCGAGGGGGTGCGGTGACCTCAGATGCAGAAGCTGATGCTTGCCGGGCCCAGTGGGATATTGAGGCATACCGTGACCGAGCCGAGGGCGTCGTTCGTCGGTACGGGTGAAGCCGGTGCGGCGGAGGCTGCCGGGGCGAAAAGGGCCCCGATGGTCAGTGCGAGAGCGGCTGCGGCGATCGCTTGCGTGGCTTTGGTGATCATGGTGATTTCCTTGGCTGAGCGATAGGGCGATCCGAACCCGGCCCGGCAACGTCGATCCGAGTCCGGGGTGACTCTGATCAGATCATCCGCCGGTGCGGTGGTGTAGACAAGCCCTCCTGGCTGCCGTGCCCGCATTGGGAAGGTCGAATTTTGAAGTTAGCCTAACCTTATGAATACCACCGTGGTGGTGCGCGAGCCTGGCAAGCGGATCGTCGGATCACCGAAGCGATCCCGGAAACCGATACGGCGCAGGCTGATCTCGATCCATCGCTGGTCGGCGCTGATTCTCGGCTCGGTCCTCGTGATCCAGTCGACCTCGGGCGCGATCCTGCTCTACCACGCGGAATTGTTCCGAGCGCAACACGCTTCGTTCTATCGCCACACGGACGCGCCGGCGGTGGTCGACGCAGAACAGGCCGTCGCGATGGTGCGTGCCGCCGATCCCGGTTTCGACGTCGGCTGGGTCGGTGGAGACGGCGGCGTGATCGCGATCGGGAACACGAAGTACACCGCCGCCTACTCCGTCGATCCCGCTACCGGACGAATCAACGAGCAGGTGAACCTGACCGACGGCGTTCTCGGCTGGCTGACCAACCTGCACAACTGCGCGTTCGGTTGTGCGCGCTACTCCGGCGCGATCCCGATCCTGGAGAATCAGGCTCCGCTCCTCGGCATCAAATGGGGCGCGGTGATTCTCGGCGCGCTCGGCGTCCTGCTGGTATCGCTCGCGGTGTCCGGCGCGGTCATCTGGTGGCCGTCACTCGCACGGCTGCGCCACGGATTCCGGGTCCGGTTGCGGAAAGGCCGCTTCGCCAGGGACCGCGACCTGCACGACGTCATCGGTATTCTCGCGGTGCCGTTCCTGTTGGTGTGGGGCATCACCGGCACCACCATCGAATGGCCTGCCGTGCAACGGGCTTGGCTCGTGGCGACCGGCGGCACCACGACCCTAGAACGAACCGAGCGGTCTTTCGTGCCGCGGTCGAGCGATGCCCGACGGCCCCCGCTGTCCATCGGCGAGGCCACGGCGATCGCGGATCGAGCCGCGCCGGGCCGACTCGCCTACCTGTTGCTGCCCACGGACGACGCCCCGTACTACCGCGCCGTCGTCGCCGGGGCCTACTCCCCGCGCGAGCACCGCCTCTTCTACAGCGGTGACGTCATGGTCTACGTGAACGCCCATGACGATTCCGACATCAAGGTGGTCGACGCGAGCCACGACCGGCCGCTGGCGAACACCTTCTACGCCAAGGTCTTCGAGCCCGCCCACTTCGGCTGGCTGGTGAACGGCTGGTGGCGACTGATCTGGCTGGCATTCGGCCTGACACCGCTCGCGCTGGCGATCACCGGCCTGTCGACCTGGCTGTTCCGGCGCCGGACCCGGCGCCGCCGCGCTCACGCGACGACGTAGCCGCCGACCCCGGTCACGACGGGAAGTGGATCACCTGGCGGGAGAAGAGCGCTTCGGGCTCGGCGATGTGATTCGCCGCCGCGACGACTCCCACTCTGGTGTCCAGATCCGCAGGACCGTAGTGGTCCTCGCACATCGAGCGCAGCGTGTCGCCCGCGACGCCGCGGCGGCGGTTCAGGCCGGGCACGACGAGCACGTGGCCGGGAGCCGGCTGGCTGCCCGAGGGCAAGTGGTTGGCCAGTTCGATCATCACGCCGAGATTCGCGTCGCCGTACCAGCGCTCGGCGAGTATCGAGAGGGTTTCGCTTTCGGTCACCGTGTGGTGACCGACATCGGCGAGCTCCGGAATGTGCAGCCACGCGCCGGGCTGGATGGCACGTTGCGCCACGCCGTTGACGACTTCCCAGATCAGCTGGACTCCGGTGTCCTCGGTTCCGTAGTAGCGCTGGGTGATCTGCTTCCGCACCGCGGTGGAGTCGGGCGTGGTGAGGAGGTGGCGCCGCGTGATGTAGGGGATCAGGAGCTGTTGTCCGACATCGATCGAATTCGGATCGGCGAGATGGTTCTGGCGCGCGATCGCCGGGAACAGGCTGCCGTCTCCGTACTCCCGATGGGCGATCGCGGAGAGGGTGTCGCCGGGTTGGACTTCGTACTTCTTCATCTGTTCGGCCTTTCTGCACTGCTGACAGCCGGCGCCGCGGACACCGATTCCGGCTTGTCTCGCACGCGCACCTGCCGTCCACGAACGGTTGTGGCGCTACCGAATGCTCGTCGCGATCGGCCGCGCGATCGTGCGTAGGCGACTACTCGTTTCCGGCGGCGCTCGCCGCGACTCCGTCGGGGCGGCGTCCCGATTACCCGGTTGGTCTCGCCGGATACGCAGGTGGCGCCCGGCCGGTCTGGCCGGGTCGGATGCCGCGACCAGCTTCCCGGGGCGGCTCGGAGAAGCCGTTTCCGGGCAGTTCTTTTCGATCGTGTGAAGAAGCTCCGAGGCTGATTCGAGCACTGGGGCAGGGGTAGCACGAAGACGTGGCGCCAAGAGCCACAGTCGGTTTCATCCGCTACCGAAAGGAGCAAGTGATGGCAGACCAGAAGAACCCGGGCCAGTTCGGCAACCGTTCCGACACCGAGGAGCAGGCGCGTCGCGGCGGCCAGGCCAGCACCGGCAGCTTCGGCGAGCGTAACTCGGCCGATCCGAGTGCGGCCGGACGCAAGGGCGCCGAAGCGCAGCCCAACGAAGCCAAGGTGCGCGGCGGACAGCACAGCCACGCCGGTCGCTGACGTCGACCGAACACGGGCCGGGCGGTACAACCGCCCGGCCCGTTTCGTTGTGCGGCGGTCATGGTCCGCAGTGGCACGGCAGCAAGAAGACTGGGTGACCAACTGTCTATGTGACTAGTTATTTGATACTGATTCAGGTGGTGATAGGCGGAGGGAACCTGGTGGCACGCCGGATGTCGTTCTATCGGTAAGTCGCTGGTCAAGTGTTCAAATTTGGCAAATGTGCTGGTCGGCTGCGATTCTGCACCGGAGCTGCGCGAGTGTCGGCCATGGTGCGATTGGTGTCGGCAAGTTACGGAAAAGTCGGGACAACAAGCGCCAGTGCTTGCTAAGTTAATGACTGTTCTTATCGATGCGACGGCGATGTACGAGTGCTGCCGATCTTTCGTCGCATCATCACGGCGGCGCTCGGCTCAATGAGGAGTGGCGCAGACATGGATGGACTCAGCAGGCGCAACGCGTTGAAAGCCGGTGGGGTGTTGGGCGCGCTCGGCGCGTTGGCCATGGCGACCCCCGCGCGCGCGGAGCCGTGGACGTGGTCCCCGCAGGGTTCGGTGGCCGGCTCCGGTGAAGGGGCCGATCCGCTCACCGTCTGGGATCCCGAGGCGGATCAGTTGGTCGCCTCTCTGATCGACCGGGGGGAGGTGCCGAGGGTCAACGAGCTGTTGCGCACCTGGACCGCGAACGGGCAGCCTTTGCCGGACGGATTGCCGCCGGATCTGCGCGACTTCATGGAATACGCACGTCAGCTGCCGCCCTGGGCTGATCGCGGAAAGCTGGCCACCGCCGTCGAGTTCAACAAGAAGCGCGGGCTGTATCTCGGCGTGCTCTACGGGCTGGCCAGCGGCATGATGAGCACGGTCATTCCCAAGGAGGCGCGCGCGGTCTACTACTCCAAGGGCGGTCACGACCTGAAGGACCGCATCTTGAAGACCGCCAAGCTCGGTTACGACATCGGGACCGCGAATGCCTACGCGCCCGATGGTGAGATGGTCGTGACCTGCGTGAAGACCCGGCTGGTTCATGCCGCTGTGCGTCACCTGCTGCCGCAGTCCCCGCACTGGGTGTACTCCGCCGAGGAGGACATCCCGATCAGCCAGAACGACCTGATGGTCACCTGGCACAGCCTGCCCACCACCGTGATGAAGCATCTGACCGCGTGGCAGGTGCCGATGCCCGTCGCGGAGTCGGAGGCGTTCCTGCATTCGTGGCAGGTGGGCGCGCACATGCTCGGTATCCGTGACGAATACATTCCCAACTCCTGGGCGGAGGCCGACTCGCAGGCCGCGCAGGTGCTGGATCCGATCCTGGCGCCGACCCCGGAGGGCGCCAAGCTGGCCGACCGGCTGCTGCGCCTCGGGGCGAACCTCGACTTCGCCGTCCTCACCAAACCGGTGCTCGGCGCCTTCACCCGCTTCCTGCTCGGCGATAAGATCGCCGACGGGCTGGCCATCGCCAGGGAGCCGGTCTGGGACCCGCTGCTGCGGGTGAGCTGGGGGCCGTTCATCGCCGTGCGTGAAGGTCTGCTGCCCGTGGTGCCGCTCGCGCCGGATGCCTACTGGCTGTTCGACGAATTCCTCCGCAGGGCGGCGCTGCTCTATCTGGCGGAACTGCGGATGCCGATCAGTATCGAGATCCCCACCATGAACCGGGACATGAGCCAGCCGCCGCGCTGAGCCTGCCGGACGCCGATGCGCTCTCGAAGCCTTCTGGAGTGCATCGGCGATAGCTGGTAAGTTACTGATTGTTCTTTGCGGTAGATCGCCGAGATGAACCGTCACCTCGTCATAAGTGCGCTGGTGGGTGCGCGATCGAAGGGTTGATCTCGGACTAAGTTACGAGGAGTTCTGGAACGTGAGCCATAGGACGCCCGGCCCTCCGCATGGCTCGACCGCGCTGCGACCGATGTCTGGAGGCGGCGCGGAGCATGCCGTACCGACAACCCACCGGACAGTGCGGTGGACATGACGAACCCGCAGCATATCCGGCACATCCACATCGAATCCGGCGCCCTTGTCCTGGACTACCGGGCGTGCGCGGAACAGGCCCGGAGTCTGGCCGCCGACTTGGCGCACAGTCATCCGGACCTGATCGTCACGATCGATGACGATGTCCACGTCGAGTTGCCCGAGCTGCCCTGCGGAGGTCTGTGGCGGTGATCGGCGCCCGGCTCGAGTAGATTGACGATGATCTGACCCACGACGAGGGAGCGTCGGACCATGACAGCGATTCGCCATGAGATCGTGATCGACGCTTCGCCGCGCCACATCTGGGATGTCGTGCGTGATGTCGGCGCCGTGCATCGACGCCTGCTGCCCGGCCGGGTCGTCGACACCCGCCTGGAGGGAGCGCGGCGTTCGCTGACTTTCCCGGACGGGCATGTGATCCGTGAGCTGATCGTCTCCATCGATGACGAGGCCCGCCGCTTGGCGTACTCCGTCGTCGAAGGGGCCAGGCCCGCGCTGGACTATCACCACGCTTCGTTCGAGGTTCGCGCCGAGGGGGAGCGTGGCCGACTGATCTGGATCACCGACGTCTTGCCGGAGTCGGCCGCGCCGGAAGTGCGGATTCGTACCGAATACGGCCTCGCGGAGATGAAGCAGGCCATCGAGGCCGCGGCGGCCGAGTCGTAGCGGGATCGGGAGGTGTCGGACATGTGGCAAGGCACCGCGACGCTGTACCCGGGCAGATTGTTGTACACGGGGCGGCTCGGGAGCGCGCACCGCCACCATCATGCCGCCGCGCAATTGATCTTCAGTGCCAACGGCTCCGTCGGTCTGCGGGACGACGCCGGCCGCCACTGGGCCGGGCGAGCGGCGCTGATCCCTCCCGGTGTACCGCACGAAACCACCGGCACGGCAACGGGATTGCTCGTCTTCGCCGACGCGCAGTCGCCCCTCGGGCGCGCGCTGACCGATTGTGTGCAGCGCACCGGGAGCGCCGTCGACTCGGTCACCGCGTGGTCGCGGGCCGCGCTGCCACTGCTCGACCTCGACGACGGCGAGCGGGATCTCCAGCAACTGGCGCACGCCGCACTGACGGCCTTGATCGGCGATCCCGCTCCCACCGGCGCTGCCCGGCACCCGGCGCTGCGTCGCGCGCTGGAGCTGCTGCCGGACCTGCTCGACGGCCCGCTGCGTCTGGCCGAACTCGCCGCCGCGGTCGGACTGTCGGCGAGTCGACTCGGTCATCTGTTCCGTGCCGAGCTCGGGCTGGCGTTCCCGCCGTATGTGCGGTGGGCGCGCCTGCGACAAGCGATGGACCACGCCCGTCGCGGCGGCACGCTCACCGAGGCCGCGCACGCCGCGGGTTTCGCCGACAGCGCGCATCTCACCCGAGTCTGTCGCGAGATGCTCGGGCTCACCCCCTCCGAACTCGCCGGTGCGGTCACCATGGTGCGGCCGTAGCGAATCCGTTCAAGCGCCGCCGGGACCGCGGCCCCCACGCTGAACGGCATGCACACCTTGGTTCGCTACGGCTACGTGCCGTTCATGCTCTTGGCGGTCAACGGCGCCGCGCTCGCCGTCATCGCCACCGGCGCCGGCAAATTATGGCTGTTGCCGCTGCTGGTACTCGCGATCGCCGCATCGTTCGCCGCCGAACGGATCCTGCCCTACCACGACGACTGGAACCGCGCCCACGACGACGGTCGGCGCGACACCGCGCACGCCGTGGTCAACGAACTGCTCACCCTCGGCGGCGTGGCCGCACTGCCGCTGATGGCCGCGCTGATCCCTTCCGCCGATGTCTGGCCGCACCGGTGGCCCTTCCCGATTCAGGTGCTGGTCGCGGTTCTCCTCGCAGATCTCGGCATCACGCTGACCCACTTGGCCAGCCACAAGATTCCCGCGCTGTGGCGGCTGCACGCCGTGCACCACAGCGTCGAACGCGCCTACGGTTTCAACGGACTGATGAAACATCCTCTGCACCAGACCCTGGAGACCGTCGCCGGTGTCACCCCGCTCGTACTGCTGGGCCTGCCCACCTCGGTAGCTTCGGCCCTCGCGTTCACCGTCGCGGTGCAACTCCTACTGCAACATTCGAACGTCGACTACCGCGTAGGCCCCCTGCGTACCGTGCTCGCGCTCAACCAGGCGCACCGGTTCCACCACTTGAAATGGGCGGGCATCGGCGACGTCAACTTCGGACTGTTCACCTTGTTCTGGGATCACCTGTTGCGCACCTACTCCTACGACCCGGGCCGCCGCTTCACCAGCGACGACCTCGGGATGGCCGCCAAGCCCGACTACCCCAGCGGCTATCTCGCCCAACTCGTCGAACCCTTCCGGCCCAGCGGCGCTTGCGGGGCCACGAAACCCGCTCAGCGCTCATTGCCCGCGCGCAGCCAGGCGATGTAGTCCGCGGCCGCGCGTTCGGTGTCGTAGTCGGGCCGGTAGCCGGTGTCCTGCTGGATACGGGTGATATCGAGGTAGTTGCGTTGTCCGGACCCACCGGTGGGGAGGTCGATCCCGGCGTCCGGGACGACCTTCTCGATCGCGGCGATGACTTCGGCGTTGGTAGTCGCGCGGCCGGAAGCGACGTTGTAGGTGCGGTGATTGAGCCGGTCTGCCAGTTGCAGGAGTGCGATGGCCCGGCCGCAGTCCTTCACGTAGCACAGGTCGATCGCGTCGTCCGCGTAGGCGGGGAAGCGCAGCGACGACAGGTCCGGCGCGGTGCCGCGGGTGGCGGCATGGACGAGCTGAGGGGCCGGGAAGAACGGGTCCGCGGGTCGGCCGCGCGGGCCCCAGATGGCGGAGATTCGGTAATTGACGATCTCGATGCCGGTCGCCCCGGTCAAATGGTCGGCGAGCAGCTCACCGATCTTCTTGAAGCTCGGTATCGGATGGGGTGCGGTCAGCGGAACGGGCATGTCTTCCCGCAGTGGACCCGCACCGGTCAGGCCGGCGTAGACGCCGATCGTGCTCGCGACGCCGACCCGCGGCACGCCCCAGGCCTCGGCGGCTTCGATCACATTGAACAGACTGCCGATCGCCTTCCGCGCGCCATCGATGGGCTCGTCGGAGCCGGGTGGCCAGGGCATCGAACCCGCGAGATGCACGATGCCGGTGATCTTGTGGCGCGTGCCCACGTCGAGCAACGCCGTCAGATCGGTGATGTCGGCCCGCTCCACCGTCACCTGCGCACCGGCGAACTCGGCCGGTACCTCGCCGGTTCGACGCTGGACCAGCACGCAGCCCTCGCCCAGGTCGAGCAGGGGCCGCACCGTGTGGGAGCCGATGAACCCGAGACCTCCGGTGACCAAGATCATCACATGAGCCCTTCTGTCGTCTATCTGATTATCAGTACTACTGACGATCAGGCTAGCGATAGAATCTGCGGGTGTCTAGGACGGATGGGCCGGGCCCCGAATTGACCAGCCGGTTGGGCTACCTGCTCAAGCACGCGCAGTTGCGGATGGCCGAGCTGAACACGAAAGCGTTGGCGCCGTACGGCATCGACGGCCGCGAGCTCGGCGTGCTGTTCGTCCTCGCGGGCCGTGAACCCACGTCCCAACAGCAGGCGGCGCAGCGGCTGGGCATCGACCGCACCACGATGGTCGCGATGCTGGACACTCTGGAAGGCAAGGGCCTGGTGGCACGTCAGCCGGACGCGAACGACCGGCGTCGCAACGTGGTCGCACTGACCGATGCCGGACAGGACACTCTTCGTCGGGCCACCGAGGCGAGCGATGCCGCCGAGCGTGAGTTCCTGGCGCAGCTCGGTCCGCAGGCCGCGCAGCAACTGCGGAACTCGTTGCAAACCATCGTGACCCATCCCGAGCAAGAGCAGTCCTGACGCTCTGGACCGTGTGGGCGCGGAACCGGAGCCGTCGGCAGCCGATAGGTGAATAGCGCCGTTCATACTCGGCTTCCGGCCTACGCGGATCCGCGTAGGGGATCGTGATCGGCTGCGTCGGTCGTCGTAGTCGATCGCGCATCCGGTCCGGAGCGCGAGCGCTCGCGGATGCCGTACGCTCACGGCATGGTTCAGCAGGCGGTGGCACGACGGCTGTCCGCCTGGTTCTCGCGTCGGCCCGCCTGGTTCCCGGATGTCCTGCTGGCGCTGTTCGTCACCGTGATCCAGGTGCAGAGTGCCGCGATACCGGTGCCGCTGGAGCCGGCCTACACGCCGGTGTCGGGTTTCGGATATGTCCTGCTGATCGTCAGCGGCCTGGCGGTCGCAGCCCGCCGCAGGCAGCCGGTCGCGGTGTTCGGCGTGACGGCGCTGGCCAGTCTGATCTATTTCGGTCTCGGCTTCCCCGACCGGCTTTCCTATCTGGGGCTCTTCGTCGCCCTGTACACCCTGGCCGCCTACGGCGACGGGCGGCGGACGCTGATGATCGCCGGTGCGGGCATCGCGGTCCTCGCCGTCGGCTGGCTGATCGCCGCGGCGGATATCAAGCCGCTGGTAGCCATCGGCTGGGTGTTCTTCCGGATCGGCGCGTCGGTGATCAGCACGATCCTCGGTGAGTCCGTGCGATCCCGCCGGGTCATCGCCGCCGATGCGCAAGAACGAGCGGAACTGGCCGAACGGTCCCGCGACGAGGAAGCCAGAGCGCGGGTCGACGCCGAACGACTGCGGATCGCCCGCGAAGTCCACGACACGGTCGCCCACGCGATCGCCATCATCAATGTGCAATCCGGGGTCACCGCACACGTGCTCGACAAGCGACCGGAACAGGCCCGGGAAGCCCTGCGCACCATCGAGCAGACCAGTTCGCGGGCGCTGCGCGAGATGCGCGCGATCCTCGGTGTACTGCGTGATGGCGACGAGCGCGAACCCTACCCGGGGCTCGGCCAGATCGACGAACTCGTCGGCAAGGCCCGCGATGCCGGGCTCGACATCGCTTTCGCGCAGACTCCCCCGGTCACGCCGCTACCGAGCGCGGTGGGCAGCGCCGCCTATCGCATCGTGCAGGAATCGATCACCAACGTGATCCGGCACGTCGGTCCGACCAGGGTGACCGTGGCGCTCGAACCCGGCATCGACGCCTTGCGGATACGGGTCGCCGACGAGGGTCGTCGCGCCGCCGCACCGGTCCGCACGGATAGCAGCACCACGACCGGACGCGGCATCGTCGGGATGCGCGAACGCTGCCGGCTGCTCGGCGGTGAACTCGACGCGACGCCGCGTCCCGGCGGCGGGTTCGAGGTCACCGCCCGCCTACCCTTGACCCCGGTCGGATCGCGCTCGTGAACGCCACACCACCCATCAAAGTCGTGCTCGCCGACGACGAACGCCTGGTCCGTTCCGGCTTCAAGGTTCTGCTCGACCTGGAAGACGACATCACGGTGGTCGGTGAAGCCACCAACGGCGCGGAAGCCGTCGAACTCGCTCGCGCCACCCGCCCCGACGTGGTCCTGATGGACATCCGCATGCCACGACTGGACGGGATACGCGCCACCGCCCAGATCGCCGCGGCCGCCGGGATGGAGCGGGTCAAGGTGCTCATCCTCACCACCTACGACACCGACGAGAACGTCTTCGACGCCTTGCAGGCGGGCGCGAGCGGGTTCCTGCTCAAGGACGCGGGCCCGGCCGAACTGCTGCACGCCATCCGAGTGATCGCCGCTGGTGACGCACTGCTCGCACCTCGGATCACCCGGCGGCTCATCGGTCAGTTCACCGCGCAGCGCCGGGCAGCCAAGTCCGCCGAGGACCGGCTCGCCGTGCTGACCGACCGTGAGCGCGAAGTCCTGGCGCTGGTGGGACAGGGCATGAGCAACGACGAGATCGGCGCCGCGCTGTTCCTCAGTCCCGCCACCGCACGCACCCATGTGAGCCGCGCGATGGTGAAACTGGGTGCGCGCGACCGAGCGCAGCTCGTCGTGATCGCCTACCAGACCGGGCTGACCGGCTTCACCTCGTAGCGATCAGCGGGTTGACCTCGCTGCCGAGGCGTTCGCGGCCTGGGACTCGAATCACGTTGACTCACAATGCCATAGCATTGGCGAGTACGGCCGCGCGTTCGGCTACGACGACCTGCGCAGCCGATCGCCGTCGGCGTACGCGCGTTCACGTAGACGGCGACTCCCGTCGGCGGAAGCCCAGCAGGTGCCGAGGGCGCGACCATCGACGGCATGATCTTGGATCCCGAACTCGAAGCCTCAGTCGCGTTCTTCCCTCCGGCCGACCTGAGCGACCCGCGCGCCGCCCGGGAGCGCCTCGCCGAGTTGGTCGCCGCCCTTCCGGTACCGGACATCGCGGGCATGTCGATCGAAAATCGCACGGTGCCGGGCGATTTCGACGTGCCGATACGAATCTATCGGCCGGACCGGGCGCAGGGCGCTGCCCTCATCTGGCTGCGCGGCGGCGGATTCGTCATGGGTGATCTGGACACCGAACATCCGTGGGCCGGCCTGCTGGCGGACAACTCCGGTGTGACAGTGATCTCGGTCGGCTACCGCTCGGCCCCCGAACATCCGTTCCCCGCCGCGCACGACGACGTCTACGCGGTGCTGATCTGGACGGCCGAACACGCGGTCGAGCTCGGCATCGACCCGGCGCGGATCGCGATCGGCGGCCACAGCGCCGGGGCGGGAATCGCGACCGCGGTCGCGTTGCGGGCCCGCGACGAGCAAGGGCCGCCGATCCGCTTCCAACTGCTCAACCAACCCGTCCTCGATGACCGCCAGCTGGCCTGGTCGGCGCGCACTTTCACCGATACGCCGTTCGTGACCCGGGCGAAAGTGGCCCAGATGTGGCAGCACTATCTGGGTTCCGCGCCCGCGACGCCGTACGCCGCTCCGGCGCGGGCGACGGATCTGTCCGGTATGCCTCCCGCCTACATCGCCACCGCCGAGTACTGCCCGAACCGCGACGAGGACATCGAGTACGCGCTGCGCCTGTTGCAAGCGGGCGTGCCGGTCGAGCTGCACCAATGGCCCGGCACGTTCCACGGGTCGCAGGCGATCCTGTCCGCGGATGTGTCCCAGCGCCAGAGCGCCGAATTCGCCGCCGCGCTGCGCCGCGCGCTGCACCCCGCGACCGGCTCGCAAAGCGCGTAGCCGCAAAGGGATTGCGAAGAGGGGAGAACGATGACCACCATCGACCTCGCCGAGGCGAGGAAGCAGTCCACACCGCCCCCGTCGGATGGCGATTCCCCGGCGGGAGGAAATGTGACGGGGTTGCTGCGCCCGTACCTGGGCGGTTTCGCCGTCGTCGTCGCCCTGCAGATCATCGGTGCCGTCGCCGGGCTGGCGCCGCTGCTCGCGGTCGTCGAATTGGGTCGAACGCTGTTGTCGCCGGGCCCGATCGATCACGGCCATGTCCGGATGATCGTGATCGCGGGGGCGGCCGGGTTGTTCGTCCGGCTGGTGTTCACGGCCGCGTCGTCCGGCATCGGGCACCTGCTCGACAGCCGGGTGCAACTGTCGCTGCGCCGAAAACTGGCCGCGCGACTGGGGCGGGTGCCGATCGGCTGGTTCTCCCGGCGCGGCTCCGGCGAGTTGTCGAAGATCGTGGGCAAGGACGTCGGCACCGTGCATCCACTCATCGCCCACACCCCCGGCGAACTCGTCGCCGCGTTCGTCGTTCCGCTGGTGTCGTTGACCTACCTGTTCACCGTCGACTGGCGGCTCACGTTGATCACGCTGATACCGGTCGCGCTGGCCGTGGCGCTGGTCCCCTTGATGATGACCCCGGCCCGGCTGCGTGCGCAGCAGGAGTTCGACGCGGGGATGGCGCGGATCGCGAGTGCGACCGTCGAGTTCGTACAGGGCATCTCGGTGGTCAAGGCGTTCGGCGCGGGCGAGCGCGCGCACCGCAGATTCCGCACGGCCGCAGACGATTTCACCGACTCCTTCCTTCGCATGGTGCGGGGTCTAGCCGGACTCGGCGCGGCGATGCAGGTGGTGTTGTCGCCGCCGTTCGTGCTGCTGGTCGTGCTGACCGGTGGTGCGGTCCTGATCACCGGCGGCGCCATGGCCCCGGCTGACCTGCTGCCCTTCCTGCTGCTCGGACTTGGTCTGACCGCACCGGTGGCGGCGCTCGGCCACGGCTTCGACGACTTGCGGGTGGCCCGGCGCGCGGTCGACCGGATCCGGGAGGTCCTCGCGGTGCCGTCGCTGCCGGAACCTTCGCGCCCGGTCGCGCCGCAGGGGCACCGGGTGGAACTGCGGGAGGTGCGATTCGGCTACGACGCCGAGCACGAGGTGCTGCGCGGCATCGACCTGGTCCTGGAGCCGGGGACGGTCACCGCGATCGTCGGGCCGTCGGGCAGCGGAAAATCCACGCTGGTTCAGCTCCTTCCTCGATTCTTCGACCCCACACACGGTTCGGTGCTGCTCGGCGGGGTCGACCTGCGGGAGCTCGGCAGCCGGGCGCTCTATCGGATGGTCTCCTTCGTCTTCCAGGACGTGCGGTTGCTGCGCGCGTCGGTCGCGGACAACATCGCACTGGCGCTACCGCAGGCCGACCGCGACGACGTGGTGCGCGCCGCCCGGCTGGCGAACATTCACGATCGGATTCTCGAGCTGCCGCGCGGCTACGACACGGTGCTCGGTGCGGAGGCCGAGCTGTCGGGCGGTGAAGCGCAACGGATCTCGATCGCCCGGGCACTGCTCGCCGATACTCCCGTGCTGGTGCTCGACGAGGCCACCGCCTTCACCGACCCGCACACCGAGCAGGCGGTGCGCCGAGCCCTGGCGACACTGGAAGGCGATCGGACGATCCTGGTCATCGCTCACCGGCTGGAGACAATCGCCGACGCGGACACCGTCGTGCTGCTGGAGAAGGGGTCGATCACCGAGCGTGGCAAGCCCGGCGAATTGCTGTCCCGCAACGGGAAATTCGCCGAATTCTGGCGATCGCACCGGTCCACGCTCACCGAAGAGGTCGAAACCCTCGGTGGCATGCTCCGGCGTGAGTTCGGGCCATGGAGCAGGCAGCGGAGCGTGCCTGCACGCCCGCTCGCCGACGAGACATCGCGAGGAGAGGAGCGCCGATGATCCGAATGCTGCTGCGCGTGCTGGGCGACGAGTACGCCCAGCCCGTACGACGCACCGTGGCCCTGATGACGGCGACCTCGGTAGCGGAAGGTTTGTCCTACGCACTTCTGGTTCCGGTGCTGCGAGCGCTGTTCGGGAGCACGCCCACGGACGCCTGGCCGTGGCTGCTCGCGTTCGGGGCGGCGATCGCGTGCTACGCGGCGCTGCGCTATCGCAGCGATCTGTCCGGCTTCCTCGTGGGCACCACGCTGCTGCGCGGTGTCTACCACCGTTTCGGCGATCGCCTGGCCCGGCTACCGCTCGGCTGGTTCACGGCCGGCCGCGTCGGAGAGGTGTCGGTGCTCGCCAGCGAGGGTGTGCTGCAGGCGATGAGCGTGATCGCGCATCTGCTGGCGCCGACGATCGCCGCCGCTGTGACTCCGCTGACGATCGTCGCCGTGCTGCTCGCCTTCGACTGGCACATGGGGCTGGCCGCGCTGGCCGCGGTGCCGATCGTGGCGGCGATCCAGATCTGGACGGGACGTTCGATGGCCGCCGCCGACGCCGAACGCGTCGAACGCACCAAAGAGGCAACCGGGCGAGTCGTCGAGTATCTCCAGGCACAGCCGGTGCTGCGAGCCGGTGGCCGAACGGCCGAGCGATTCCGGCTGCTTGACGACGCGCTGTCGGGATTGGAGCGGGCGTCCCGCCGTGCCGTGCTGTCGGCGCTGCCAGGGATCGTGGGGCTGACGCTCACGGTCCAGGCGATGTTCACCGTGCTGCTGGCCCTTGGCGCCTACCTCGCGCTCGGCGGGAACGTCGGCGCGGCGGAGATGGTGGCGATGCTGGTGCTGGTGGCCCGCTGCGCGGATCCGCTGCTGTCGCTCTCGGAGATCGGCGGCAAACTCCGCAGCGCGCGTACCGTGCTGGGCGGGCTCGACACCGTGTTGCGCACCGAGCCGCTGCCGGAACCTCGCGAACCGATCCGGCCGGTGGGCAACGACCTGGCGTTCGAGTCCGTCGCCTTCCGGCACGGCGGTCGTACCGTGATCGACGACGTGTCGCTGTCGGTACCCGAGGGACAGCGGGTCGCCATCGTCGGACCGTCGGGTGCGGGCAAGAGCACACTGCTGCAACTGCTCGCACGGTTCTACGACGTGGACGACGGCGCCGTGCGCGTCGGCGGCGTAGACGTGCGCGCGATCAGCACCGAAGTATTGATGGAACGGATCGCCGTCGTCTTCCAGAACGTCTATCTGTTCGACGGCACGATCGAGGAGAACGTGCGTCTGGGCCGTCCCGATGCCACCGAATCCGACGTGCGCGCGGCGGCGACCGCGGCGAGGTTGGACGAAGTCATCGATCGGCTGCCCGGCGGATGGGCGACGAACGTCGGCGAGGGCGGCGCACTGTTGTCGGGCGGTGAGCGCCAACGCGTCTCGATCGCGCGAGCCCTGCTGAAGAACGCGCCGATCGTCCTGCTGGACGAGGTGACCTCCGCGCTGGACCCGGTGAACGAGGCCGCCGTCCACGAGGGCATCGAACGCCTGATGGCGGGCCGGACGGTGGTGATGGTCGCGCACCGGCTGCGGACCGTCCGGCGGGCCGATCACATCGTCTTCCTGGACGACGGCCGGATCGTGGAGGAGGGCAGCCACGACGAGCTGCTGCGTCTCGCTGGCCGCTACGCCGACTTCTGGGAGTTGTCCATGGCGACCGTGGCAACCGAATGAGCCGCGATGTCGATCATGGGGTGCTCTCGTGCTTCTCGAGCCAATCCCGGTAGTGCGTTGCGGCCAGACGGGCGTCCGGGCCCGCCGTGAGAACGTCGCCGGGAACGTCCGCGAACATGCCCGCGGTGTCGTCGGTGACGACGGTGCGGCTGTCGCGCCGAGCGGCCAGGGTGAGCCTGCCGAGGTCGTCGAGGCGGAAGACCTCCGGACCGGCGACATTGCGGACCCCGCCCAGCGGAGCGCCGGTGGCGACCTCGACGACCGCGTCGACCACGTCCGCGGCGGCCATCGGCTGGATCGGGGTGGCGGGCAGGCGGACGGTGTCGTCGTCGGAGGTCCAGGACAGCACCGCGTCCATGAACTCGAAGAACTGGGTGGCGCGCACGATGGAGTACGGTGTTGGGCCCAGCCGCAGCAGGTCTTCCTGCAAGCTCTTGGCCCGGTAGTAGTCCAGGCCGGGCACCTGGTCGACGCCCACGATGGACAGCACGACCTGATGCCCGACACCGGCTTTCTCCCCGGCGTCCAGCAGGTTGCGCATGGAGATGCGGAAGAAATCCACCGACGCCTCGTCGAAGGTCGGCGAGTTCGCAAGGTCGATGACGACCTGGGCCCCCGCCAGCGCCCGGTCCAGGCCCTCTCCGGTGATCACGTCGACACCGGTGGACATCGACGCGGGCACGGCCTCGTGCCCGGCCGCGGCCAGCTTCCGCACCACTCGAGAGCCGATCCGCCCGGTACCGCCGATGACTGTCAGTTTCATGGTTCTCGCCTTTCCCGGCGTGCCACCGGGCGAGCCCGCGATTCATGGAACCGTTATCGGTTCGTTCCGGTCTCGGTACCACGACGCCCGATCTCGCCACGGGCATCGGTCGTCGGTCCCGGTGTCGATCGCTCGGGACAGGTGGCCGTCGTACACCGTTCTCCCGCAACACCGTTCGTCGCACTGATGTAAGAGCGGCGACAGCCCCTGTAGGGGTGTTGGTGGGGCAGGTCGTGCACGCTCGGTTTCCGGAGAAGACCGGAGAGGTGACCGGGGGCGAGATGACCGAACGGTGCACCGGTGGCGCTGTCCACGCGCAGCGGCGCGACGACGGACGGCGGATCGGATCGTGGTTGACCGCCACGGCGGTCGTGCTGAATATCGCCCAGCTCTTCGGGCTCCCGCTGCTGATTCCCGGCGACCCAGCATGGGGCTGGGCCCTGCTGCCGTTGCTACTGCTGACGACGACATTCTGGTCGGTGATCCACGAGGCCGTGCACGGCAATCTGCACCACTGGCGGTCTCGCAACGACCGGTACGGCCGCGTCCTCGCCGTGCTGTACGGGTCGCCGTTCGCGCTGCTCAAAGCCGGTCACCTGCTGCACCACCGCTACAACCGGACTCGGGAGCGGGCCGAGGTCTACGACCCGGCGAGTTCCACCTGGGCGAAGGTCGCGCCCGGGTACTACCTGCGGCTGTTCGGCGGGCTGTATCTGCTCGAGGTGGCGGCGATCATGCTGGCGGCGTTGCCCGTCGCGGCGGTGCACGGGCTCGCCCGGGCGATGGACGGGCCGGACACGGTGGCGGGGCCGCTACTCGAACGCCTCGCGCGACCCGAGGTGTTCCGGCAGTTCCGCGTCGACGCGGCCGCCGTCGTAGGGCTGCACGGTGCGGCGTTCGCCGCCTACGGTCCGCACTGGTGGATGTTGCTCGCGGCGCTGGCCGGGCGCGGCGTGATCGTCTCGCTGTCGGACAACGCCTATCACTACGGCACCGATCTCGACGAGCCGCTCGAGGCGCTGAACCTGAAACTGCCCGCGCCACTGGAAGTACTGGCGCTGAGCTTCAACCTGCACGGCGTGCATCACCTGCGCCCCGGCCTGCGCTGGTACGAACTCCGGCCCGCCTTCGACGCCGAGGGCGGCCGACACGACATAGGCTGGTTCCGCGCGGTGGCCCGCCAGATACGCGGCCCCCTCCGGCTCACCGATCGGTGACTGCCGCCCGCCGCGGACGCGCCCCCGCCGCGATCACTCCTCGGTTTCCATGTGCGAATCCATCCGCGAGAGGATCTCCTCGATCCGGTCGCGCACCATGTGCCGCTCACCCGCCCAGCTGTCCGCCCGACGCGTGGTCGATATCGGTCAGCGAGTCGGCGGCCTCGCCGCTGGCCCTCCGACATTGATCACACCGCAGTGAGTCGAGCCTTCATCAAAGGCCAAGCGAATCTGATCGCGCGCGGCATGAATCGATCGATGGACATCGAAAACTCGTTTTCGGAACACCGTTCGTTTCCCGTGCGACTACGACGCCGAACCGTTCCCCGACAACCACCTCTTCCCACCCGAGATCTATCGAGCGGACCTCGAAGTCTTTCCGCGAGACCGGCTGTCGCTGTGGCTGGCCGCCCATATCGGGCATGCCGATCGGCAATCGCGGCCCGCCGACACGGCGGCCAGGGCCCAGCCGGGCGTGGCAGTTGGAGGACGGTGTGCCCGCGCTGCCGTTGCTGCCGGCGCGCTGGGCGGTGCTGTCCGCGGCATTCGTGGCAGTGGGCTCTCCGTGGGTCCGAGAGTCTTACCAGCGCTCGGGTTGTTCGAGGGAGCCGAGCGCAGCGGCTCCTCGCTCCGGATCGTGTCCGGCGACCGGGCCGTGCTCTCCGGTGGCGTGTGGAAATATCCCGTCCTCGACGCCGTCTACAACGCCGGGGCGCCGATGCCGGACCCTCTCCTTCGTCAGCGGCACAGCGCCGTCTCGCGCTCCATGCGGGACAGCTTCTCGGGATTGCGCACGGCGTAGAGGCCGGTGACGAGGCCGTCGTCGATGCGAAGCGCCAGGACGGTGTCGATCTCGCCGTCACGCCGCAAGATCAGCGCCGGATATCCGTTGACCTGCGCGGGCTGCCTCGACACCGCGGCGAGCCTGCCCAGCCCGGCCGCCAGTATCCTGGCCACGCTGTCGGCTCCGAGGACGGGCGCGAGGGTGGCCTGCACGACGCCGCCGCCATCACCGAGCAGGACGACGTCCGGCGCGAGGATGTCGAGCAGATGCTGCAGATCGCCCGTTTCGGTCGCTCGCTGGAACGCCTCGAGGGCGCTACGGGTCTCGGCGGGCGAAACGACTCCGCGCGGTCGGCGTGCCGCGACGTGCGCACGGGCCCGGTACGCGAGCTGGCGGACCGCGCCGGGGCTCTTGTCGACGGCTTCGGCGATCTCGTCGTAGCTCAGATCGAATACCTCGCGCAGTACGAAGACCGCTCGCTCGATCGGCGTCAACGTCTCCAGCACGAGCAGCATGGCCATCGACACGCTGTCGGCGAGTTCGACGTCCTCGGCCACGTCGGGCGCGGTGAGCAGCGGCTCGGGCAACCACGGGCCGACGTAGGACTCCTTGCGCCGCCCCAGTGTCCGCAACCGGTCGAGCGACTGGCGGGTGACGATCCGCACCAGGTACGCGCGCTGATCCTGGACGGTGCCGAGGTCGACGCCCGCCCACCGCAGCCAGGTCTCCTGCAGCACGTCCTCGGCGTCGGCGGCCGAGCCGAGCATCTCGTAGGCGACGGTGAACAGCAGATTCCGGTGGGTGACGAACGCCGCGGTAGCCGGGGCGGGGTGGTGATCGCCCGGCGTCTTCTGCGATGTGTCGGCCATGAAGTGGCTCCTGTTCCCTCTCGGCTGTGTCACCCATCAGACGCCTGTCCCTGCCGTCTTGTAACACCGATACGCAGTGGCGCAGGTCACTTCGGTGCGCTGTTACGAGGCTCGGGCAGCCGACGTCTGGTGTTCGTTCAGTGCACAGCACACGACATCACGAGTGAGGACCACGTCATGGGACCCCGTATCAATCTCAACGACAGCGAGATCGGCGCCAAGATCGGCAAGCGGTTCGCGAACACCAGCCTGGCGATCCTGCAGTCGACGGTGCCGAAGGCCACGATGGAGCTGATGGAGCTGCGCGCAAGCCAGATCAACGGCTGCGGTTGGTGCACCGACGTGCACACCAAGGACCTGGCGGCCGCCGGTGAAGCCGCGGTCCGCATCAACCTGGTCGCCGCCTGGCGCGAGTCCAGCGTGTTCACCGAGGCCGAACGGGCCGCGCTGGCGCTGGCCGAGGAGGGTACCCGGCTCGCCGACGCCTACCGAGGCGTCTCCGACGAGACCTGGGCCGAGGTGCGCGAGCACTACGACGACGACCAGATCGCCGCGCTGGTCTACCTGGTCGCCATGATCAACGCTTCCAACCGGCTCGGCGTGATCACGCGCATGCCGGGAGGTTCCTATCAGCCCGGCATGTTCGACGCCATCACGAACTGATCGGCGGGTGCGATCCGAGCATCCGGCAGGAGTCACCGGAGTGGCGGTCCCCATCCGGCCTCGCGCGTGGTGACCGCCACCGCGCTCGATCAGGGCCATGTCGAATCTCATCGTTGCCAGGCGAATTCGCTACTCGGCCATGGTCCACGACGACGACCGATCGGCATCGCCGCTCACTTCGGACGGCGGGTCCGGCGCAGCGCTGATCGTTCGGCAGGTGGTCAGCCACGGTCGTGCAGGGCGTGCGCCAGGCTGCGCAGGGCGGGGACCGCGGCCAGCAATCTGCCGACCTCGGTCTCGTCGACGGTGTCCAGCGCGTCGAGAACCAGGCGGGTGCGCGCCGCGTCGATGCGAGCGGCATTCTCGATCGCCTTGCGGGTGGGCAGGATCCGGCTGCTGCGGCGGTCGGCGGGGTCGGTCTCGCGTTCGATCAGTCCCAGTTCGGTCAGGTGGCGCAGCACGGTGCTGACGTTGCTGGGTCGCATGCCGGTCACCACGGCCAGGTGCCCGGGAACGGTACCCGGCTCGTGCACGATCACCCGGAGTACTTCGGCCTGTGCCTGGGTGAGCGGCTCCATCCGGGTCAAGCGCTCGGCCGCGCGATGTACGGCGCGCGAGAGCTCTCGCAGTGCGGCGTCGAGCTCGCGCAGATCGGATTCACGGCCCATACCCTCCATGATAAATTACTTATGCATAAATAAGTATCTGGAGGTGTCGTCGTGCTGAAATCGACCGCATCGGGGGTCTCGGGACCGCTGCTGGTGGTGCTGGGGCTGCTGTCGGCGGTGGCGCCGTTCGCGACCGACATGTATCTGCCGTCGTTCACCGGGTTGGCCGCCGACCTGCACACCGGCGCGTCGAGCGTGCAACTGACACTGACGACCTTCCTGATCGGGTTGGCGCTGGGGCAGCTCGTCATCGGGCCGCTGTCCGACCGGTTCGGGCGGCGGCGGCCGCTGTTGCTGGCCACGGCGACCGCGACCGTCATGACGGTGCTGTGCGCGCTGGCGCCGAACATCTGGCTGCTGGTCGTGCTGCGCTTCGCACAAGGCTTTTCGGGCGCGGCCGGGATCGTGATCGGCCGCGCAGTGGCGGCCGACCGCGTGAGCGGCGCGGCGGCCGCGCGGATCTTCACGCTGTTCGCCAGCATCGGAGGCATCGCGCCGGTGGTCGCGCCCCTGCTGGGCGGTGCGCTGGTTCCGGTCGGCTGGCGCAGCGAGTTCTGGGTCCTGAGCGCGATCTTCCTGGCGATGTTCTGCGGCGCCCTGCTCGTGGTGCCGGAATCGCTGCCCGCCGACCGCCGCCACGTCGGCGGGCTCGCCACCACCGGCCGCGTGGTGCGGACCCTGGTGGCCGATCGCGGCTACCTCGGGTACACCCTCGTGTTCGCGCTCGGCTTCGCCGGGTTGATGGGCTATATCTCGGCGTCCCCGTTCGTGATCGAGAACGTGCTCGGGCTGTCGACCGCCGAGTACACGGTGGTCTTCGCCGTCAACGCGCTGGGCATGATGGCCGTCGGCGTGCTCAGCTCGCGGCTGACCAAGCGTTTCCGCCCGCAGTCGATCCTGTCGGCCGGGCAGGGCGTGATCCTGGTCCTGAGCGTCGCGCTGCTGGTTCTGTTCGCCGCGGGCGCCTCGGCGGCGCTGATCCTGCCGGTGCTGTTCGTCCTGGTCAGCTCGTTCACGACGATTCTCGGCACGGCGAGCGCGCTGGCCGTCGGCCGGGCCCCACATGCCGCGGGCAGCGCCTCGGCCCTGTTGGGCGCGCTCCAGTTCCTGCTCGGCGCCCTGGTGTCCCCGCTGGTCGGGCTCGGCGGCACCGCGACCGGAATCCCGATGGCGGTCACCAGCGTGATCAGCGCCGTGCTCGCGCTCGCCGCCCGGCTACTCGTCCGTGGCTCGGGTCCGGTCATGGCGGTGCGACGCGAAACCGACACCGTCGCCGTATGATCCGCCGCTCCCAGAGGAGCGGGCGGCAGGTTCGGCTTCAGTCGTTCTCGGGAGCGGCGATCGTGAGGACCGCGTCGGCGATATGCGGGTTGCGTTCGAGTTCGCGCTCGAGCGCGCGCAGCGTGAGGGCGATGCTCGACTCGGCCGGGTCGCCGACCAGGTCGACGCTCGCGACGAGGAAGACCTGCCGAGGGCCGACGTATTCCAGGCGCACGAAGCGCACCGAGGCCACTTCGGGCATCTCCTCGATGCGGGCCGCCGCGGCGGCGCGGAGTTCGGGCGAGGCGGGCTCACCGGTCAGGAAGCGCCGGTTACGGTCGATGAGCACTACGGCGATCACCCCGAGCAGCACGCCGACGAGCACCGATCCGAGTGCGTCCCAGGCCGCCACGCCGGTGAGCTGGTGCAGCCCCATTCCCGCGAAGGCGATGACGATGCCGATCAGTGCGGCGCTGTCCTCCGCGAAAACCGCGCGCAACGTCGGATCGGAGGTCTTCAGTACGTACTCGAGGATGTCTTGATCGAAGCTCTCCGCCTCGCCGCCCAGTTGCCGCGTGGCCTGTAGCCACGAGGTTCCCTCCAAGACGAAGGCGATTGCGAGCACGAGGTAGGCGATCGCGTAATCCTGTCCACCTCGACCTTCGTGCAGCAGTTCGGTGATCCCGTGCCACACCGACACCGCGGCGCCCGCGACGAACAGTCCCACCGCCGCCAGCAACGACCAGACATATGCCTCGCGTCCGTACCCGAGGGGTCGTTTCGCGTCCGCGGTGCGAGCGCTTCGACGGTTGGCTACGAGCAGGAAGATCTGGTTGCCGGTGTCCGCCCAGGAATGTGCGGCTTCGGCGACCATGGACGCCGAGCCGGACAGCGTCGCGGCGACCGTTTTGGCCACCGCCACCGCGACGTTCGCGCCGAAGGCGACGATCACCGTGCGAGTGCTCTCCCCACCGGCGGTGGGTGCGGATCTCTCGTCGTGGAAAGCGTTCGCTCGCTCCATCTACGCCAGTGTGGCACGACCCCGCCGACTCTGTTTGCCGCACCATGTGTGGGGTATGCGCGGGTCGTGATCAGGCACGACCGCATAGCCGAACCCTGGGGCCACCGGACGCCGTACGAACCGGGAAAGCCGTGGCCCGCCCGCGTGGACATGCATCTGGCGGACGGAGTTCGGGAGCAGGACGTCGACGAGTGGGTACAGTCGGCGTCGATCCTGCACAGCAACGGTGATGCGCTGGACATCGCCGTCAAGGACGGCGGCATCGTCGGGGTCCGTGGACGCGCGGGAGACCGGGTCAATCACGGTCGGCTCGGCCCGAAAGACCTGTTCGGATGGCAGGCGAACGCGTCACCCGACCGGCTGACCAGGCCGCTGATCCGTGTCGGCGGGCGCTTGGTCGAGACCGACTGGGACACGGCGATGAACCGCGTCGTCCAGCGCAGCAAGGAGCTGCTCGCCGAGCAGGGGCCCAGTGCGCTGGGTTTCTACACCAGCGGGCAGCTGTTCCTGGAGGAGTACTACACCCTCGGTGTGATCGCGCACGGCGCGATCGGCACCAATCATCTCGACGGCAACACGCGGTTGTGCACCGCCACCGCGGCCCAGGCACTCAAAGAGTCGTTCGCCAGTGACGGCCAGCCCGGCAGCTACACCGATGTCGACCACGCCGACGTCATCGCGTTGTTCGGACACAACGTCGCCGAAACCCAGACCGTCCTGTGGACACGCATGCTCGACCGCCTGGCCGGAGCGCAACCCCCGGCGTTGCTGTGCGTCGATCCGCGCCCGACGCCCGTAGCCAAGGCCGCGACCGTGCATCTGGCTCCGCTGCCGGGAACGAATGTCGCGCTGATGAACGGATTGCTGCGCGAGATCATCGAGCGCGACTGGATCGACCGCGACTACATCGACGCCCACGCCGTCGGATTCGACGAATTGGCCTCGACGGTGGCCGCCTACGCCCCGGAGCGGGTGGCCGAGATCTGCGGCGTCGCCGCCGCGGACGTGCGCAGGGCGGCCGAGTTGGTGGGCACCGCGCGACGACTGCTGTCGACCGTGTTGCAGGGCTTCTACCAATCCCACCAGGCGACGGCGGCTGCGGTGCAGGTCAACAACATTCACATCCTGCGCGGGATGCTCGGCAAACCGGGGTGCGGGATATTGCAGATGAACGGCCAACCCACCGCCGAGAACACCCGGGAGTGCGGGGCGGACGGCGACTTGGCCGGTTTCCGCAATTGGGCCAACGAC
Source organism: Nocardia sichangensis (assembly GCF_047200615.1). Taxonomy (NCBI): domain Bacteria; kingdom Bacillati; phylum Actinomycetota; class Actinomycetes; order Mycobacteriales; family Nocardiaceae; genus Nocardia; species Nocardia sichangensis. Next base: position 8,499 of record NZ_JBJZOK010000038.1, on the reverse strand, counting down.
GAGCACGTCGCCGAATTGGCGAAGCTGTGGAACATCGAGACGCACCGGATCCCGCACTACGCGCCCCCGACGCACGCGATGCAGATCTTCCGCTACGCGGAGCAGGGCACGATTCGAATGCTGTGGATCAGCGCCACCAATCCGGCGGTGTCACTGCCGCAATTGGGCCGCATCCGGTCCATTCTCGCTCAGGAGAGACTGTTTCTGGTGGTGCAGGATCTGTTCCGGACCGAAACCGCCGAACTCGCCGACGTCGTCCTTCCCGCGGCGACCTGGGGCGAGAAGACCGGCACCTTCACCAACGCCGATCGGACCGTGCACATCTCCGACAAAGCGATCGACCCACCCGGTCAGGCGCGAGCGGACCTGGACATCTTCCTCGACTACGCCCGGCGCATGGACTTCCGGGACAAAGACGGCGACCCATTGCCGCCGTGGCGCGACCCGGAATCGGCGTTCGAGGCTTGGAAGAAGTGCAGTGCCGGGCGGCCCTGCGACTACACCGGGATCACCTACGAACGCCTGCGTGGCGGCAGCGGCATCCAATGGCCCTGCAACGACGAGCATCCCGACGGGGCCGAGCGACTGTATGAAAACGGCGAGTTCTTCGCTTCCCCGCAGTACTGCGAAAGCTACGGCAAGGACCTGGTCACGGGAACGCCGGTGGAACCGACCGAGTATCGCGCGCTCAATCCCGATGGCAAGGCGATCATCAAGGCCGCCCGCTATGTTCCGCCGCACGAGCAGCCCGGCGACGACTATCCCTTCGCCCTGATCACCGGCCGCACCCTCTACCACTTCCACACTCGCACCAAGACGGCGCGTGCGCCGCAGTTGCAGGCGGCCGCCCCGCAGGTGTGGGTGGAACTGTCTACCGAGGACGCGACGAAACTCGGCGTGGCCGAAGGCGATATGGTGCGGATCTCCTCGCCGCGCGGCGCGATCCGGGCACGGGCGCGGATCACCGGCATTCGCACCGGCGTGCTGTTCGTGCCGTTCCACTACGGCTACTGGGACGAGCCCGCCGCTGAGCGCGAGCGGGCAGCCAACGAAATGACCATCACCGACTGGGATCCCGCCTCCAAACAGCCGATCTTCAAGACCGCCGCCGCCAAGCTCGAACGGCTCGCGGGCGCCGACGGGCATCCGGCGCCTGCCCCCACCGCCACCGCGTCCGCGCCGATCACGTCGGGGATCGCCGCCACCGTGGGCGGGACCGCGGCACTCGACGACGAACTGCTCGAGGTCCCGAACCGATGAAACTCCGCATCGCGCTGCGCGAATTGCACCGATCCGAGCGCAAACTCGCCCGGGAGTTGTCCGCGATCTCCGCACGCCACGTCACCGAACACGAAATCCGGCACGTGGCGTTGGACATTCGGCGCTGGTCCCTCGACCACATCGCCGACCTTGCCGACGCGAGCCGCCGATACGGGCTGAAGCTGCGCCCCGAGCCCCGCACCGACGCCCTCGGCGCGGCTCTGCAGGAACGTCTGAGCGCCCGGTTGGGCCGTCGGCCGGAACCGGCCCTGCTTCTGCTCGCCGATCTGCGCCGTCTGCACCGCGTCGCGGCGGGCGTGTCCCTCGACTGGGAACTGCTGGCCCAAGGAGCCCAAGCGGCACAGGACCTCGAATTGGTCGACCTCTGTCAGCGCTGCCACCCGCAAACGCTGCGGCAACTGCGCTGGGCGAACGGGATGCTGAAGACACTGTCGCCGCAGGCATTAGTGAGCTGACGACCGCACGGCCGCTCATCTGTCACCAGTCCACGGGAGCTTCCAACGCCGTGAAGCCACCGCGCTGCGGTTTTGGTTGTGCTATCAACTTTGGTTCCCCATCGGCGTTCTCGCACTTACAATGGGCCAACACATAACGGCACGTTATATAGGTGCACGGTGGTGAGACTGGGTCGGCGGTTCCTCCCACCTCGACGATGGGATTCGACATGGTCGGGAGTTCAGCAGAACCGTCGGACTGGTCCGTCGAGCGCAAGGGCGCCGAATGGGTCGCGGACGAGGAACGTCGAGGCAAGCCACGCGCCTTGTTCTGGCCGTGGGCGGGCACCAGCTGCAATGTGGTCCTGGTGTCGTTCGGTCCGTACGTCACCGCACTCGGCCTGGACTGGCATGTGGCGGCGCTGGCCGCCGCGGTGGGCGCGGTGCTCTCCTTCCTCCTGCTCGGCCTGGTGTCGCTGGCCGGGCAGCAAGGGGGAGCGGCGACCATGGTGGCCGGCCGCGCCGCGTTCGGATTCCACGGCAACAAGATTCCGGCACTGCTGAGCTACCTGGCGTTGGTCGGATGGGAGACCTTCTCGGCGGTGCTGGCGACCCTCGCGGCCCGCACGGTGGCACACCGGCTCGACCCGGATATGGACACCGCGCCGCTCATGGTCGTCACTCTCGTCACTGTCATCGTGGTGACCACGGTGATCGGAATCTACGGCTGCCACGTGATCCTGCGGATCCAGAAGTGGTTCGCCCTCGCATTCACCGCGCTGTCGGTGGTCTATGTAGTGCTGACGCTGCCCAGGATCTCGTTCGCGACGCACGGACAGGTCAGCGTGGGCGCGTTCGTGGGCGGGGTGATGCTGGTCGCCAACACGCTGGGCTTGAGCTGGGTCAACTGCGCGGCCGACTACACCCGCTACCTGCCCCGCGCCGCAGGCAAACGCGCGCTGGTCGGCTGGATCACGTTCGGTGGCACCGCTCCCGCCCTCGTTCTGATGGGACTCGGCACGGTGCTCGCGGCGGGGGATCCGGACATCGCGGCGACGGCGGCCACCGATCCGATCAGCGCGCTGTCGGCCCACTTGCCCACCTGGTTTCTGGTGCCCTACCTGATCCTGGCGCTGGTGGGCTTCGTGTCGGGCTCCATCATCGGCCTCTACTCCTCCGGGCTCGCGCTGCAGACGTTGGGCGTCCGGATATCCCGGCACTACACCGTTCTGATCGACGCGGCCCTGATCGCCGCTGCCGGCGGCTATGTGGCATTCGCGGCCCCCGGGTTCTTCGCTCCGTTCCAGGCGTTCCTGACCACCACCGGTGTGGTGATGGCCGCATGGACCGGAATCTTCGTGGTCGACCTGTGGCAGCGTCGCCGCGTCGGCTACGACCGGACGGCCCTGTACAGCCCGGTCGGCGGCTACGGCAAGGTGAACCGCGTCGGGGTCGGCTGTCTGATCGTCGCGACCATCGCCGGGCTCGGCTTGGTCACCTCGCCCGATCCGCATGTCGGCCCGCTGCTCGGCTACCTGTTCACGCCCGCCGCCCGCGCGGGTGGCCTGGGTAGCAGCAACCTAGGGGTATTCGTCGCGCTGGTCTTGGCGAGCGTGGGATACGCGGCGCTGCATCGGGTAAGTCCGCTCGCGCAGGCGAGCGCGACTGAGCGGGTCGAGGACCGCGAACCGGAACCGGACCGAGTCCCGGTGTAGAAAGAACGCCGTATCGACTGGTGGTGCGGGCTTTTCGCCGCGACGGTCACACGTGCGCGGCGATCCGCCGATCGATCACCGACAGCGTGAACTCCCCCCATCGAATGTTCTCCTGCTCGAAGGAGATTCCGCGCAGCAGTGTGAGATAGGGGCCGACCCGCTCGGCCTCGGCCAGGTACGCCTGCTCGCTGCGGCCGTCCAGCAACCGGGAACGCAGGCGTTCGTAGCGGGCCAGTTTCGACTTGGACCACTCCAGCTTGTCCGCTACCGCGGCACGCACGGCGGGGGCGTCCTCGACGTCCATGCCCTGCACCTTCACCATCATCTCGTCGCGGATGGCGGTGGGCTTGGCCGGCTTCTCGACGAATTCGTGGAGAGCCGCGCGCCCGGCGGGGGTGATGGCGTGCAGGCGCTTGTTGGGCCTGCGCTCCTGCTGCACGACCCGGGTCTCGATGAGGCCATCGGCCGCCATCCGCTCCAGCTCCTTGTACAGCTGCTGGGGCGTGGCCATCCAGAAGTTGGCCACCGAGGCGTCGAAGCTCTTGGCCAGGTCGTAGCCGGAAGCCTCGCCCTCCAGCAGGGCGGCCAGCACCGCGTTACGTAGCGCCATCGGCTCAGGCTACCACTCGAGAAGATTAATCAAATATCTGTCCTTCGAGCTATGGACAGGTTGACTCGACCTGGATACGGTTCAAGTCACCTATTAAATTTCTTGAGTATAGGAGGTGGGAGATGCACCCCTTCCGCGCAGCCGTGGAAGCTCGTGACGAGGCCGCCATCGAGGCGCTGCTGGCCGACAACGTGGTGTTCACCAGTCCGGTGGCATTCCAGCCGTACCCGGGCAAGGCGATCACCGCGGCCATCCTGCGCGCGGTGATCCGCGTGTTCGAAGATTTCCGCTATGTGCGCGAGATCGCCGACGCGAACGGTCGTGATCACGCGTTCGTGTTCGAGGCCACCGTCGACGGCAAGCGGCTGACCGGCTGCGACTTCCTGCACTTCGACGAGGACGGCAAGATCGACGACTTCATGGTCATGGTGCGTCCGCTCTCGGCGGCACAGGCCCTCTCGGCGCGTATGGGTGAGCAGTTCGAGCGGATCAAGGCCGAGGCCGCCGCACAGCTCGAGCGGGAAGCCGCCGGAGCGTGAGCGACTACGACGCCATCGTCATCGGCGCGGGCAATGCCGGGCTGACCGCCGCCGCGACCCTCCAGCGCGCGGGCGCGCGAACCCTCCTGCTCGAGCGGCACAATATTCCCGGTGGCTGCGGAACATCCTTTCGCCGTGGACGTTTCGAGTTCGAGGTCGCGTTGCACCAGCTGTCCGGCGTTGGCATCGATGGGCAGCCGATGTCGTTGCGAGAAGGGCTGTTCCAGCAACTCGGCATCGCCGACAAGCTGGAGTTCGTGCAGGAACACGACCTCTATCGTGCCGTGATTCCCGGTCGGCTGGATCTCACCTTGCCCGCGGACTGGGACGGCGCGGTCGCCGCCATCGAGGCCGAGTTCCCCGGCAACCGCGACCGGGCCGCGAAATTCTTCGACCTGATCCGGCAGGTGAGCTTCTGGCAGATCGCCGCCATGCGGAGGATGCCGGTCGAGCAGATCGACCCGGTGCTGTTCGAGTACGGATTGCGGCCGTTGAAGGACGTGCTCGACGAGTTCTTCGATGACGACCGCATCAAGGTCGCGCTTGGCATGTACTGGACCTATCTCGGGCAGCCGCCGTCGAGACTGCGATTCCAGGATCTGGCGCTGACACTGTTCGCCTACTTCGAGTTCAAGCCCTGGCATGTGCGCGGTGGGTCGCAGGCGATGTCCACCGCCATCCTCGACGCCTTCCTCGCCGCGGGGGGCGAAGTGCGGTTCAACACCGGCGTGGAGGCCGTTCTCACCGAATCCGGCCGGGCTCTGGGTGTGCGGCTGGAAGACGGTTCGGAGGTCACCGCTGCCGACGTCGTCTCCAACGCGTCGCTGCCGACCACCTACGGCATGCTCGAAGGCGTCGACGTGCCCGCCGAGGTGCGCAACGATCTGGCCACCAGGCGAATCGGTGTCTCCGGCTTCGTGCTGCACATGGGTCTGGACGCGACTCCGGCCGAATTGGGTTTCACCACCAGCACGACGTTCGTCAACATGGACGCCGACGACGACCGCACCTACCGGGCATGGAAATCGTTCGAGCCCGCGCGGGGCATCTGCGTCAGCTCCTACGATGTCGCGCCGATCGGATTCGCGCCCGCCGGCGCCACGCACGTCAGCCTGATGACGTTGCAGTACGCCGACATCTGGAAGAACATCGCCGCATCGGAGTACGCGCGCACCAAGTTCGCCTACGCCGAAACCCTGCTCGACCTGTGCGAAACCGTCACCCCCGGCATCCGCGACGCCATCGAAGAGGTCGACGTCGCGACACCGTTGACCATGATGCGCTACCTGGGGCATCCGGGCGGCGCGATCTACGGCTACGACCAGGACGCCACCGAAGGCTGGCTGTTCCGCGACAGCGAACGCCGAACCCATGTTCCCGGACTCCATCTGGCCGGCTCCTGGGCCGGGATCGGCGGATTCCAGCCCACCCTGGAGGCCGGTGCGCGCGTCGCCCGCCGTCTCCTGCGCTCCAAAGCCGCCTGATCGGAGGACACTACGTGAAGCACCCACTCGCAGAACGGTTCGACGGGGCGGCGGAGATCCTCGCCGAGATCGATGCCCGCGTCCCCGATACGCGCGACTATTCCGCCGAAACACGCGCAACCATCGACGCCTACCACCCCAAGCGGCTGCGGTTGGTGGTCACCGCGATCATCGAGGAGACCGCCACCGCCAAGACCTTGCGGCTCGAGCGCGCCGACCGGTTCGAGCTGCCGCCCTTCCTGGCGGGCCAGTACGTGAACGTCTTCATCGACGGCACCAGCCGCCCGTTCGCGATCTCCTCCAGCCCGTCCCGGCTGACCCACTACGACCTCACCGTCCGCCGTGTCCCCGGCGGACGCGTCAGCAACCTGCTCGTCGACACCGCCGAGATCGGGCAGGTGCTCACCACCACCGGCCCGATGGGCACCTTCCACCACAACCCGCTTTTTCACGGCAACGCCGTGGTGTTCCTCGCGGGCGGTTCGGGCGTGGCTCCGGCTATGAGCATGATTCGTGAGATCGCCGATCTGGGCCTCGATCGCGCCTTCCACCTGATCTACGGCTCCCGCGACGCCTCCGACATCATCTTCGGCGCGGAACTGGACGAGATCGCCGCCACCCACCCCGGCATCGACGTAGACCATGTCATCGCCGAACCCGCCGCCGGCTGGACCGGAGCCACCGGCTTCCTCACCGCGGAAACCATCGACCGGCTGGTGGGCGAACTCGACGGCCGTATGGTCTACGTGTGCGGCCCGCAGGCGCTGTACCCCTACGCCCTCGGGCAGCTCACCGCGCTGGGCCACCCGCGCAAACGCATCCGTTTCGAGGCCAACGGCGCGCCCAGCGATCCCACCGCCCAATCGCACTGGCCCGCCGGTATCGATCCGGCGCAGGAGGTCACCGTCACCGTCGGCAACACCTCCTTCCGCACCCCGCGCAACCGTCCACTTCTGGACGCTCTGGAAGACAACGGTATTCGTCCCGAGGCCGCCTGCCGTTCCGGCGAATGCAGCCTGTGCCGGGTGCGGATTCTGAAGGGTGAGGTGCACAACGCCGAGGAGGCGAAACTCCGGCTCTCCGACGCTCGATTCGATTACACCCATTCGTGTGTGGCCTACCCGATCACCGATGTGGAGCTGGGCTTGTGACCTACCGAACCTATGTCGCGCTCGGCGACAGTCAGACCGAGGGCGTCGGCGACGGCGACGACAGGACCGGATTGCGCGGCCTGGCCGACCGGCTCGCCGAACGCCTCGCGCAGGCCGATCCCGGCCTGCTCTACGCCAATCTCGCGGTTCGGGGCAAACTCGCCCGGCAGATCCGCGCCGAGCAACTCGATGCCGCCCTGGCGCTGCGACCGGACCTCGCGACCGTGGTCGCCGGAGTCAACGACCTGCTGCGGCCGAATTTCGACGCCGACGAGGTCGCCGGACACTTGGACGCGATGTTCGCCGCCCTCACCGCCAACGGCGCGGTCGTGGCGACGCTGACCTTCCCCGACCTCGCGCGCATCACCCCGCTCGCGCGCCCGCTCGGCGGTCGCGTCACCGCGCTCAACCAGCGCATCCGCGCCTCGGCGGCACGGCACGGCGTCGTCCTCGCCGAAACCGCCCACCACGCGGCCGTCACCGATCCCCGCCTGTGGAGCACCGACCGGCTACACGCCAACTCGCTCGGACATCAGCGCATCGCCGACGCTCTCGCCCACGCCTTGGGTCTACCCGGCGCCGACGAAAGCTGGGCCGCGCCCTTGACGCCGCCGCTGCCCGCCGACACCCGAATGGCGACGGTGAGGAGCGAAATACGTTGGGCCGCAACCTTCCTAGGTCCTTGGCTCGGTAGGCGGCTCACCGGACGCTCCTCCGGCGACGGACGTACCGCCAAACGCCCGCACCTCCTCCCGGTGCACGGCCGCACGGCGACCGCCGCGCCCACGGACCGGTTCCAGCCGTGACCACGGTGTCGGGGCGCTCTGTGCGGGCTCGTATTACCGCTCGTCGGTTCCCCAGCACTCTCCCGCGAGACGAGCGCCGCTTACCCGGCAGGTAATCGACTGTGGTCGATCGCCATGCCACGATCACGCTATGACCGCTTACGCCATAGCTCACCTGCAGGACGCCGCCGCGCACCCGGAGATCGCGGACTACATGGAACGTCTTTCGTCGACCCTCGAGCCGTATGGCGGCCACTACCTCGTGCACGCGACACCGCACGAGGTGAAAGAAGGCAGCTGGCCCGGCGCCGTGGTGATGCTGGGCTTCCCTGGGATCGCCGAGGCGCGAGCGTGGTGGGACTCGCCCGCGTACCGGGAGATCGCACCGCTGCGCACGCGGCACATCGAGGGTGACCTCATCCTCGTCGAAGGTGTCCCCCCCGGCTACGCCCCGACCGCCGCCGTGAAAGCCATCCGGGAGGCCGTGTCCGCCGACTAGC